>SEDB01000412.1 GCA_004210715.1 Pedobacter sp. | reverse complement strand
CGTCTCCTTGTGGTGACCGTGATCAGCGTGGTCGTGATTGTGTTCGTCGTGTAATGCTATTGTTGACATAATTCTTTTCGCTCCTGCTTAATATTATTTATTTAAAGCCATTTGGTTACTTTTCACAGCAGCCGAATCGGTTGCTGATGAATCTCCTTCTGCTGCTGGTTTAGCAGGCGCAGGTGCCACAGGCAAATTAAATTGTTTTCTTAAATCGTCGTTTAAGTAAGTTTTTTGTTCTGCAATCCAAGTTTTGTATTCAGCTTCTGAAACTACACGTACATCTTTTTGCATGTTCCAGTGACCAGAACCACAAATTTTAGCACAGAAGAAAAGGAACTTGAAATTAGGATCATTTGTTTCCTCCTGCATCTGACGGGTAGTCTTAGTTGGAGTGAATTCAAAAATTGTTTGCATACCAGGAACAGTATTCAACTGCACTCTGAAGTGAGGCATGTAAAAACTGTGAATAACATCTTTACTATTTAAGATCAGTTTAACTGGTTTTCCTACCGGGATTACCATTTCATCAGCCATCTCATCATCACGAGAATTTAAATCTTTGAAATCGATACCTAAGGTATTTGAAGAAGTAGTTAACTTATAGTTTTTCTTACCTACAATACCATCAGCTCCAGGGTAACGGATTGACCATTTGAACTGCTCAGAAGTAACCTCAATTTGAAGTGGTTTGTTATTTGGATCTTCAACTTTGAAGAAAATTGATCTCCAGGTTAAGAAACCCATTAATACCAAAACAGTTAATACTAAAGCTGGAACGATTGTCCAGATTTTTTCAATTGTATTGTTATGTGGATAGTAGTAAGCTTTTCTTTTTGCTGAATATTTGTAGATATAAGCAAATCCAAATAATAGAATGTGAGTTACAATGAACACGATTGTAGTAATGATCAATGTTAAATTAAACATTTCATCAATCTTCTTTCCATGTTCTGATGCAGCATCAGGTAATAACATAGAACCGTGAACAGTATATTCCCAATACACACCGTATAAACCTAAAACCAAGAACAAGGCAAATAAACTTGCATGAACTCGGTTCCAGTTAATACCAACTGGTTTTCCTTGTGCTTCGCGGCTTAACTCATATACTTTTATTGATTTACCAATAATAGCAATGAATAAACATACGGCAAGAAAGATCAGAATATAAAATATTACTGATTTATAAACCTCGCCCATATCAACTTTCGGTGCCGCTGCAGCTCCTGCTGCTGCCTCTTGCGCAAATGCGCTGGTGTTTGCAAAAACAGTAAGTAATACTGCTAAAGCCGCGGTCGTTTTATTCGTGATAAACTTTCTTAAACTCATTTTCTTAAAAGTAGTACGCTGTACTTCTATTATAATAATAATTAAATATTTGCCCTATACTATCATCTGTTAAAGCTGATGATGCAAACTTTCTTGTAATAACGGGTGATTCTTTGCAATTAAAGGTTTCTTGCTTAAGTTGCTTAGCACGGTAAAGGTAAACAATCCTACAAAACCTAATGCAGTACCAATTTCAACGATACCAAAACCATTGTGTCCATCTTCAACAGCTCCTGGCATAATCATTTGGTAATAATCTACCCAATGACCTAACAACACAACGATAGAAACAAATAGCAACTTCGCATCTGTTCTCTTGTTGTCTCTGTCCATTAATAGTAAAACCGGAGCTAAGAAGTTCATTGCAAGGTTTAAGAAAAACCAGAATTTGTAATATTCAAAGCGTTTGTAAAAATACACAGTTTCCTCTGGCATGTTTGCATAGTAAATTAATAAGAACTGTGCGAACCATACATAAGTCCAGAAGATAGAGAAACCAAAAATGAACTGACCTAAGTTGTGCAAGTGGCTATTGTTAACCCATTGCATGTAACCAGCTCTTCTTAATAAGATGATGATGATCGCAATTGTAGCTAAACTACTTACCCACATTGCAGCGAAGTTATACCAACCGAACATTGTTGAAAACCAGTGTGCTTCTAATGACATGATGGTATCGAAAGCAAAAATCGGCGTAGTGAAACCGTAAATTACCAAGAAGATACAAGCATTTTTAAAACTTTTCCTGTAAGAAGCCAATCCACCAGCTAAATCTTCATTATATGAAAGTTTAGTAAAGCTAATTGCAAATGCACTGTAAACACCCAAAAACACTACCATACGACCTAAGAAGAATGGCACATTTAAGAATACTGCTTTACCTGCGATTAAAGAATCGTAATTAGGACTGTTTGGATCAGTTAATCCATCAGCATGCCAGTGGTG
>SEDB01000064.1 GCA_004210715.1 Pedobacter sp. | reverse complement strand
AACCCACTGGCGCATTGGCATTTTCAATTGTTGTGGAATTTGCCGATTGCTTTGAAAAGATGATATCGGTATTAATTTTTGTAGTAAAAACGGCTGAATAAGCTGTAGTTCCTGTTCCATTTGGCAATTTGTAATAGTTTTTTGCAATAATTGCCTCAGCAGCACTAATTACCGGCAACCATCTATTTTGATCGGCAGTTAAATAACCCGTTAATGATTTTAGCGTATTATTCGACTCAATACCACCACCATTAAATAAAGGACTTGCGGCATACAAATGCAACCTACATTTTAAAGCCAGTGCAGCCTCAGATGGCACTCTACCAAACTCTGCTGCAATAACTGCAGACAATACCAATATTTTTTAGAAAGACATTGCAACGGCGAATAATCGTGTAACTATTGTTCCAGTTGTTATCTGGATAATTCACTGCAGTTAACTGTCCATTCGTAAATAAACTAATGCCCGATCGGTTTGATGATGGCACAGCATCATCTGTTGCCGCATCCAGCAAGTCGCCATCAATTCTGTTAAATCCTGTCGGAAGAAATGAATAAATCCCTAAGAGATAAGCCGTAGAAAGTGTACCTGTTTTATCTACAGGGTCGAAAACATCAGTTTCTGTAGTTCGTTCTTCAGGTTCGTTTTCAAATTTCTTGCATGATGACGATATCATAGTCAGCGCTATGATTAATAAGCTAAAAATCTTTTTCATAACTATAGTTGAATGTTTACGCCCACATTAAATACTTTCCCGATCGGATAAGCGCCTGTATAATTTTCTGGATCGGCATCATTAAATGTGTCAGAACTCCAGGTGTAAAGGTTAAGTCCGTTTAAGAATAGCCGGGTTGATTGTAAACCAATTTTTTTCGTAAGGATAGTTGGTAAAGTATAACCCAATTCTATGGTTTTCAAGCGGATGTAATTCCCACTTCTTAACCAGTAAGATGAACTTACAAAGTTATTTTGCGCTCCATTTCTTGGTCCTGAACTGGTTGTTAATCGTGGATAAGTGGCAGTGGCGGCAGTTGCTGGCGTCCATCTTCCCAACTGTGTTTCATAAGCCTGCGCTGTTCCGCTTTGAAACTCACGGTACGAATTTCCCGATAGGTAAATTTGTTGATTTAATACACCTTGAAATAATGCACTACAATCAATTCCTTTAAAACTAAAACCAATTCTCGATCCCAGGAAAACCGTAGCTTTCTCTGAACCAAATGTGGTTTGATCGAATTGGTTGATTACGCCATCGCCATTCAAATCACGGTATTTGATATCGCCAGGCTGTGGTGTATATCCCTCAATTGTTGGATACCCTGCAATTTCTTGCTGGTTTTGAAACAAACCCTCGGCAATGTAACCGTAGTTCTGCCCTACCGGATGACCAGTTCTATACATCCATGAAAAACGTTGGTTGGCCTCAGCCGAATAAAGCAATTCTGAGTTTTGAAGACTTGCATTTGCACTGATGAAATAACTAAAATCCTTGATTTTTTGCGCCCAGTTGATTTGTGCATCCCATCCGTAATAACGTTGTTTACCAATGTTTTCTTCGGGATATGAAATTCCCAACAAACCTGAATTGTTTCCCCGAACGATGCTTAAATCACTATAATCATTTGAATAATATTCAATATTAAATGATAGCTGATTTTTGAATAAGGTTCCGTCCAAACCAGCATTGAAAATTTTGGCCTTTTCCCAGGTAATGTTTGGATTAGCTAAATAAGATTCGCCAACAGTTGTTCCCAAGGCAGCACTCGATCCAAAATAAGAAACCGGGGTTGCATTATAAACCTGCATGTAAGTGTAATAGGCCGTGTTATTTTTACCGCTTTTACCGTATGATGTATAAAGTTTCAAGTTGTTTAACCAACTCACATCTTTCAAAAACGATTCTTTATTGATGTTCCAGCCTAAACCTGCAGCAGGGAAAAAACCATATTTAAATCCTCCATTATTTGGGTAACGATTGGCACCATTTTGAGCAAATGATACTTCTGCCAAGTATTTCTCATCGTAATGATAAGCCAAATGACCAGAAATACCCTGAATGGTATAAGGTAAATTAGTGCCATTTACCAGGTTATCCCGGTTGGCGAGAATTACAGCATCAAACCCATGTTTATTGAAGTTACGGTTGTAACCAAAAGATAGTTCTTGAAAATCTGAACGGTTTTGGAAACCGATTGAATTAGTATTGCCCTGTTCGCTGTTTGTACCAAACTGTCGGTATATGGTTTGGCCGGTTCCAGAAACTCCTGTAGGCTCAAAAACCGCAAACGATTTTGTCCGAACCAGATTTTCGTTCAAATTGCTGAAAAATGATGCCCGAACTTTAACCCATAATCCTTTAGTCAAATCGTCCAGGGTATGTTTCAAATAAACATCCGTTAAAACAGTGCGGGTATTGCTTAATGAATAGCCAGAACCAATGCTCTGCGCTAAAATATTATTGGTAAACTGAGAAGAGCCTCCGTAGGTTCCATTAGCATTATATACCGGATAAGCACTATTTGGGGTGGATAAAAGCGCTGAAAATATGTTATCAGCAGCTGCATTACCTGGATTATTCTTGTTTAAAATCCTACCTTGGATGTAAATTCCTGCAGTAATTTTATCGGTCAGGTTTACATCTACATTGGAGCGGATAAAATAACCTTTTGCTCCGGCATTTGTGCTGTAATTACTATTGATGTCACTCGTTTTCAAAAAACCATCCTGGTTGATATGCTCCAGGTTGATGAAATATTTCACATAATTATTACCACCACTGGTATTCAAATTGTAACGGGCAATTGTGGCTGAATTTTTCAGTACCTGATCCCTCCAGTTTACATTTGGAAATAAATAAGGATTGCTACCCGTTTGAAATCCATTTAAAGCTGCCTCACTAAATCCGTTACTGGAAACTGATAAGCCATCGTTAACAACAGCCTCGTTGTACAACTGAGCATAATTATAAGCGCCAAGTGGATTGGAAATTAGATTTTGCAAAGGTTTTTGAGTACCCCACTGCCCCGTAAAACTGATTTGTTGTTTACCAGGGGTTCCTTTTTTCGTAACGATTGATATTGCTCCTCCAGCGCCCCTAACCCCTAACATGGCAAGCGATACGGCATCTTTTAATACGGTAACCGATTCAATTTCTTCCATACTGATTTCAGTTACTGAACGTGGAATACCATCGATAAAAATTAATGGACTTTGCCCTCTCAAACGATACGAAAAACCCTCGTTTAATGGTTCGCCATTACCTTGTGAAACTGATAAACCGGCTAAGCGACCAGCGAGAGCCAATGGGTAAGCAACTACAGGTGTTGTACTGAATTCTTTGCCCAACACCATTGCTGATGATGTAGTAGATAATGTTTTAGGTGTATTGAAATAGATAAGCTGTTTCAAATTCCTTAGTGAATCGGTTAATAAGGAATCGTTTTTAAGTTGGCTATATGGCTTAACCACCGTTACCTCTTGCGCATCCGCACCGCCAACGAAAATAAAAAGACAGCACAGCAATACCATAAATGGTTTTATAAAAATCGACATGGTTAGTTTAATTTTTAAGAGTTAAAAAGATTGATGCTTTGATTAGTTTCTCGATCTGAAACTATCGGATTACGTACACCTAAATTTTGGCGGAAAAATAAGCTAAAGCTAATAACTTGTAGTAGTAAAATTTTCTCATAATTATTTGGTTAAAGTTGATTTGGTTAAAATCTGTTTACCAAAGATATTCAGCTTTTAATTTTTGGTATTATAATGTATTGACTAAATTTTATGAGAACGTTCCCAAAAAATGGGAACGTTCTCATAAATATCATAAATCACTATATATCAACACAAAAGCGTAAATACAGATTAGAAAAATGATGTCAAAAACAATAGTAAAATGGGAAGTATAATCAAAAAAAATCCCTTGCTCTTTCGAAGCAAGGGATCAAACCAGATATTTATGATTACCATTGATCTGTTCTGAAAGGCGAGGCCGGCAAACCTTCCACGCTGTAAAGTTCACCTACACACCAATCTGTAAATGCATATCTAACTGCTACAGGTTGTTTAACTTCTGCACCGATTACAATAACCTGATTATCTCTTATTTTGGCGATGGCGGGATGAAAAACCTTGTCGCTACCAGCAACTTCAAATTGTGTTATTTTCTTACCATAGCTTGTCATGCCCAAAGGAATCTCCGAAAATTTAACTATAACAGTATCCTGCTTGATTTGCATGGAATGGTACCTTGGTCCGCTGGAAGCAATTCCCTGTTTATGGTAGGTTTTAGCCAATGCTAAATAAGCCAATCGCTTTGCTACAATGGTTTTATTGGCTGGATGTATGTTGTGTTCTTCTCCAGCATCAATGGAAATGGCCATACCAGAATTTTCCAAAGTATCGGTTAATTTCAACTGTGCCTCTCTTAATAACGGAACAGATAGCGCAGGTTCCTTGCCATAATCCATAGGCGCCAATTGTACGCCGTAAAAAGGCCATGCACCAATACCCCACTCCTTTCGCCAAAGATTTACCATTGCCATTTGCAAAGCCAGATAATCCTGATTATTATGCCTGTTTTGCTCTCCCTGATACCAAATTACACCTGCAATATTGTAGCCAACTAAGGGCTTAATCATTGCGTTATATAAATTACCCGGCGTTTGATGATTGGCCTTTGATATCGCCCGATCTACGGCTAAGCGGTCTCCCAAAAGATTTTCGACTACCGCCCTTTCTGTCCAAGCTTCAATGGGCGAACCGCCCCAGGTGGTTTGGATAATTCCAACAGGAACGCCTAAATGCTTCTGCAAAAAACTGGCAAATTGATAGCCAACCGCACTAAAACTGCTTGCTGAACTGGCATCAGCTTGCTCCCATTTGCCTTTAGCATCAGTTTTTGGTGTTATCGAAAATGCTTTTTCAACATGGAATAACCTTAAAGTCGGATTGGGTGCATCCATCAAAATATCCTGTGAATTTGTTATAGGTAAACCACCGTACCCTTTCATTGGCATATCCATATTCGATTGGCCGGAGCAAATCCAAACTTCTCCAATTAATACATTGCTCAAAACAATTTTATTTTCCTGTACAACATCGATAGAATAAGGACCGCCTGCATCAGGAGTTTTTAGCAAAGTTTGCCAATCGCCATTATCGAGTGGTTTTACCTGATAAGTTTTATTATCCCATGAGGTTCTGATATTGATTGATTTTTTACCCGTTGAAAAACCCCATATTTTAACGTTGGTTTTTTGCTGTAAAACCATCCCATTGGCAAACAATGCAGGAAGTTTAATATCGGCTTGAGCATTAAATACCCCAGTTATTAGAACAAATAAAATACAGTTTAGTAATTTCATGATCAGGCCTTAACTTTTTTTTTATTCATGGTTGCTTTATAAATGGCCAATGCAGAAACAAAAATAACGGCACCAACACCAATAATTACATTCGAATAACCTTTTGCTAATATACCAAGGCAAACAATGCCCAATCCAACCACTGCCATCGATATGGCAATTACCCGAATACCAAAAACATTCTGCTTTTCGGCAGCAAAATGTGCATCTGTATTTTTAGGTAAATCAGATTCTTTTATTAATAGCATATCTTCCTCCATTTTAATTGCCTTAGCCGAGATAAAACCACGATTTAAATAGTAGCATTCAAAAATTAAAAGCAAAGTAATTGGAATTCCCATTCCTAAAACGGTTTCCATGGTGCGGCTTAGTTTTAATTCGAGTAACGATGGAGTAATCACTTTAAAAAACAGGTTAATTACCAGAGAACTGATGGTTACGGTGACTACCGACAAGCCTGTTTGTCTTTTTGAAAAAAGTGTCCAAATGATTGGTGCAAACAAAGCACCACCCGCAATTGAGGCCGTACTTAGAACTACCTCAACAATTCCGCCTGCGCTTGGAATCCACATGGCCACCAAAATGGTCAGCACACCAAAAATTAAAGTAAACAAGCGAGCCATCCAAATTACCTGTTTTTCTGATGCTGATGGACGCATTAAGTTTTTGTAAATATCTTGAGCAAACACCGTTGCAGCCATATTTATGGTGGTATTTGCTTTACTTGAAGTTGCTGAAACCATGCCTGCTAAAACCAATCCGATTAAGCCAGCAGGCATCACTTTCTGAATTAGCATCATGTAGGCATCTTCTGTTTGCAGACCTTGTAAATTAGGATTAATAATGCGGTAAATCATTGGTGGCAGCATCCAAATAATCGGACTTACAAAATATAGAATCGTAAAAATTCCTGCAACATTTTTCGAATTCTTTTCATCTTTCACACTGGTATAACGCTGAACGTAAGACCAATTTCCACCAATATAAAAAGTTTGATAAACAATAAAAGCGAGCATAAATCCATAGGTGTAATCTTCGTTAAATGGCTCGAAAAAATGTGCAGGCGCTTTTGAGATCAAATTATCGAAACCACCTATTTGTGCAAAAGCAATTGGAATAACAATAACAACAGCCGCGGAAAGGATTACAAACTGAACAACATCTGTAACCAGAACAGCCCAAAGCCCGCCCGCTGCTGTGTAGAGAACGATAATTAAACCAATAATTAAAATACAGGTATTTACTGATAAATCTGTAGCAACGTGAACCATTTTACCTACCGGATAAAGTACCGCAGCTGTTGTAAAAAGGCTTAAAAGCAAAGTCATATAGGTATAAAACTGCTTTTCTTTAGCACCAAAACGCTTACCGATGAATTCAGCTGCCGTAGCAACGCCAGTTCTTTTCCATTTAGCGGCGATAAAAAGCATTACAATTAACCCACTAATGGCCATGGTTAACTGAATGGCATTGGCCACTACTCCATATTTATAAGCAATGGAGCCCCAAACCACGAAAGTACCTGCAGAGAAATAGCTGATAAATAGCGAAAGTCCATTGATCCACCAGGGTGTTTCGCCGCCAGCCTCGAAAAATGCCTGACCATTTTTACTGCCAACCCGGGTAAAAGTTAGCCCGATGGCGAAAATTAATAGGGCAAAAATACCCATGACAATAAAATCCAGTCTTACCATTATATATTTTTTGAATCGGCATAGCAACGAACAGCGAATAACGCTGCGGGAATGTTTCCTGAGGGATGCTGGAGCTCAATAGTTAAATTTTTAGTTGTGATTTCTTTTTCAAAAATAACTTGATTACGTGTTTGATAATTATTTTTTTGCTCATAAATGATTTCATTATTATCATTCTTAATGATATAATCCCTCACGCAAAAAGGCATTACATTTTCCGGATGTGTCATTAAAACAGATTCCATCGGATGATCAAAATCGCTGTCAAACCAAAGATCAATTTTTTTGATGACTTGTGCAGTTTTCCATGATAAATTAACAGATGGATTTATATCATCAAGATCAGCAGCCCAGGCATTAGGTTGCGAAACAGGCCTATCGATACCATTTAGCAAATTTTTTACGCCAAATACACTTTGGCCTTCAGAAATATTAATCGCCAGATTTTGACCGTTCGGACGGCGTTGCGGACACCAAAATTCAAACTCATCAACACCTGTTCCCGCTGGAGGAACTTGTTTACCATTGTTGGAAACTGCCTTATTTTTAGAGTTAAATACAGATAAAACTCCAGTTAAACGTTGCTCCGTAAATCCAATTTCAACATCAGGATTACCAGCAAACATCAGATAAACATAATCATCTGTTTCCAATGCAAGATCAAAATCTATTTCGATGATTTGCTTTCCTTTTTGAAGGGCAACATTCTTTTGCACTAATGTGTCGTCAGGCGTAAAATTACCCTTTTTACTCGAAATTCTGAGTTCCACTTCCAGTTTGGTGTCAGCCAGAGCATGGAGTTGAACGGTGAAAACTGGCAGTTTTCCTGCTTTTAAAGGAAACATTTGTGCCGATGGAATCGCCAGTGATTTCCACAGATCAACCTGTTCAAAACCCTTAAATTGGTATTCACTTGATGCGCTTAACTTTGCTTTTTGTGCCAGATCATTTTCATCTGCCAATGAAAAATCAGGAATATATTGTCCTTCTCTGATTAAATTCTGCTGCAAGTTTTTAAGGTTTTCAGCTGTGAGTAAATCCTTTGGCTGAAATCCATTTTTAACACACATGGCAGCGGCCATTCCTGCAGCCTGACCGATGTAACCGCATGTAGCCATCACACGGGTAGCCCCGAAAGCAACATGGCTTACACTGATAATACGCCCAGCCAGGAATAAATTTTTGATGTTTTTACTATAAATTGTGCGATAAGGAATTTGAAAAATCCCTTTACTGTGCCATTGATTACACCCAGGACGTTCGCTGTAAACGCCATCAGCAGGATGTAAATCGATTGACCAACCGCCAAAAGCAATCGCATCATCGTGTTTACGCTGCGCTACCAAATCCTGTTGAGTCATGATGTAGTCGCCTTCAAACCTTCTGCTCTCTCTTTTTCCTGGTATGGTTCCAACCCATTCTAAAGTCAGGTTTTCGGCCTCAGGGAAATCTCCGGAGTTTTTAATGTGATTCCAAACACCATAAACAACCTTCCATAGCTCCCATTTAATTTTTTCGGTATCGTGAACGGTATCTAATCTTCCGCCAAATTCTACCCACCACAATTTGCAACCAAACTCGTTCGCATTAAAATTACGGAAACGCGGAATTTCGGTAATATCATTTAGCGCAAATGATGGTGGAACAAACTTCACTGGCTTACCTGTATCTTTGCTATAAAAATAAAGTGAATGGCCTAAAAGCTCGCCATATTCTTCGGTGGGTGCCATGCCCTCATTAAATTCTTCTCTAGGCTCCGCTCCCATTCTAAAAGCAGCACCAGAGAGAAATCCAACAATTCCGTCGCCTGTCGCATCGCAAAAAAGCGGTGCAGACAAATGGTATTGTGTAGAATTTTGACTGCAAAAAGCCTCAACAGATTCGATTATGTCATTGTCTTTTTTACTAACCTCATAAATGGCAGTATTAAGCAGCAACTGAATATTCGGTTCTTGTATAACTTTGTCCAGCAAAATCATATCCAAAATCATTGGATTTCCTTCTGGGTTGCGATAAGTATTTTCTACTAACAGTTCGTCGATTACACCGCCCTCACGAGCCCAGCGATTGTTGTTGCCCATGTGTGAAGTAGCACCCAAAATCCAAAGGCGAACTTCGCTCGATGAATTACCGCCTAGCACTGGCCGATCTTGAACTAAAATTACTTTTACACCTTGTCTGGCAGCCGTGATAGCACTGCAAACGCCAGATAAACCTCCACCAGCAACAACAAGGTCAGCGGATAAATCGACCTGATTTAAATATCTTTTTAAAGATGGTTCTTCTCTTTTCATGAAATATCTTTCGAGTATTTAGGCAACTGTATTTGGTCAGGCAGCAACCTATTCTTGATTTTTAATTGATTTCGAAGATATTTATATTTTGAGTGAGCAATAGCGATGAGAAGTGCTAAAATATCATGGGAACGCTCCCGAAAATTGGGAACGTTCCCTTTATTCTAAAACAAATGAGGTATTCGTCATTCTGAATTTAAAGGAGAAGACTAGAGCATGATGTTTTGGCAAAAAAGGATTAGCTGCCTTTGACAGTAGAATTACGAATAATCAATTCCGCATCAAGCGTTCTGATTAAAGGTTTCCACTCCGAAATATCTTTGTCCATCAAACCTAAAAGAAGCTCCATGGCATTTCTACCAATTTCTCGAACGGGCTGCGCAACTGTGGTCAGGCTGGGTTCAATAAAGTTTGATCCGTAGTTATCACTAAAGCCAACCACAGCAACATCTTCAGGAATTCGTTTCCCCAATTGTTTTAAAACCTGAATTGCCTCAATTGCTGTCGGATCATTTACTGCAAACAAAGCATCGGCTGGATTATCAAGCTCAACTAAATGTTTAACGTACATTTTCACTTTATTCAAGGTTAAATCGTAGCCAATAATTAGATCTTCATCTATCGGGATATTGTGTTTTTTAAGCGCATCAAGATAACCATTCATTCTTTTACGACTGATGACTAGGGAACTTGGTCCTGCCAAATGTGCTATTCTACGTTTGCCGATACCGATCAAATGTTCAACAGCTTTAAATGCAGCGTCGTAATCATTAACCACCACTTTTGGCACCATCATTTCCTCACAAACCCGGTTAAAAAACACCACAGGAACACGTTTTCGAATAAATGCCTTCCAATGATCGTAATTTAAAGTTTCTTTAGTAAGCGATACCATAACCCCATCAACTCGATTGGCCAGCATTACTTTTGAGTTTGCAACTTCTGTTTCATAACTTTCATTACACTGAGAAATCAATACGCTGTAACCCTGCCGTGCCGCCTCTTCCTGAGCGCCCACAACCACCTGCGGAAAAAAAGATGTAATGAATTCTGGCAATACAATACCAATGGTTTTTGTTTTATTCGTAATCAGGCTAATAGAAAGCATATTTCGCTGATAATCTAATTTTTCAGCCAGCTCCAAAACCTTTGCTCTCGTTTCAGTTTTAACTGAAGGATGCCCGGTAAGCGCTCTTGAAACAGTTGACTTCGAAATCTTAAGCTCATTGGCTATATCAACAATAGTGGTTTGGTTACTTTTCATATTTGGTTTGCGATCAAAAATATCGCAAATTACATCAGTTTATACTAAATAGGGATTGCGATTTAACTACAAGTAAAGAAATTTTAGTTAAACTTCAAAAGTTAGGAAACCAAAGTAA
>SEDB01000411.1 GCA_004210715.1 Pedobacter sp. | reverse complement strand
GGATTTACATCATAGTAATCGCGAATGGCGTAAGGCGAGCCCGCCCTGCCTTTTACCACATCAGCATCATCAACCTTAATTCCATAAGCGGAATAATCGGTTAAACTGGCATGAGCAATAGCACCTGTGTACCAAACGTAATTCGCATGAAGCTCCTTAATGCCATCTAAGGCTCTGTCCGTAATATCGTTAAACTTCCCCGAACCATTTTGCTCAATAGTGCCGTAAGGAATGTTAGCTGTATTTTTATTCCCAAATAAACGGGGCAATAACTGATATATAACGATTTGCTTATCGTTCATATTTTTACTCTTTTTTTGTGCAAAGGATGATTGAGAAAAAATGGTAAAGATGATGGAAAGCGCTAAAATCCTCCCCCTACCCCCTCCAAAGATGGACATATATGGAGGAGTAAAACGCTTTGCACTTATCAAGGCTTCAGGTTTAAACCCTATACCCTCAACCTCTAAACCCTTAACCTTTATCATACCAACTCTGCGTTATTAACTTCGATTGCTGCGTTTCCAGCCAGTTTATAAACCTGGTTTCTGATTCCGATTTCTAAATCAACATCATTGTTGTTTTTTATGTTGATGCCGTTTTCTGTGATGTTTATTTTCAAAGTTGCACCTCTAAAACCAATCGTAAACGAGAACGATTTCCACTGTGTTGGCAAGAAAGGATTGAACTGCAATTTACCATCGCGAACACGCATACCTGCAAAACCTTCAACCACACTCATCCAGGTTCCAGCCATAGAAGTGATGTGCAAACCATCTTCCGTATCGTTGTTGTAATCGTCTAAATCTAAACGGGCAGTTCGTAAGTAAAATTCGTAAGCACGAGCTTCATCATTTAATTTTGCCGCTAAAATACTGTGTACGCAAGGCGACAAAGAACTTTCGTGAACGGTACGAGGCTCATAAAAATCGAAGTTTCTTCTGATGGTTTCTAAATCATAATCCTCCTCAAAGAAATATAATCCCTGTAAAACATCAGCTTGTTTGATAAATGGTGAACGCAGAATTCTATCCCAACTCCATTTCTGGTTAATTGGTCTTTCGCTTGCTGGCAAATCTTTAACCAAGGTTTGTTCCTTATCCAAATAACCATCCTGCTGTAAGAAAATACCGAGATTTTTATCTTCCGGATAATACATTTTCTCGATGATATCTGCCCAATCGGTAAATTCCTGCGCATCGAAATTTAAGCTCTTTAATAAGCTGTTATATTTTTCAGGTTCCTGAGTTTTTACAGTTTCAGCAGCTTCGGTTGCATATTTCATGCACCATGTAGCCAGTAAATTGGTGTACCAGTTGTTGTTTACGTTGTTTTCATACTCATTCGGACCAGTAACGCCCAACATTACATATTGCTGTTTTTCACCGCTCCAGTTTACACGTTGTTTCCAGAAACGGGCAATGCCGATTAAAACCTCTAAACCGAAATCTGATAAATAGCTTTCATCGCCTGTGTAACGGATGTAGTTGAAAATTGCGAAAGCAATAGCACCATTACGGTGGATTTCCTCAAAAGTAATTTCCCACTCATTATGGCATTCTTCACCATTCATGGTTACCATCGGGTATAATGCTGCACCATCTTTGAAACCTAGTTTAGCTGCGTTTTCTATCGCTTTGCCCAATTGTTTATGGCGATAAACCAATAGGTTTTTGCTTACTTCCTGCGGAGCAGTTGCCAAATAGAACGGCACACAATAAGCTTCGGTATCCCAATAAGTAGAACCGCCATATTTTTCGCCTGTAAAACCTTTCGGACCAATATTTAACCTATCATCTTTACCTGTATAGGTTTGGAACAATTGAAAAATATTGAAACGAATCGCCTGTTGAGCCGAAACATCGCCTTCAATCACAATGTCGCTTTCTTCCCATTTGGTTGCCCAGGCTTCAGTTTGATCTTGTAATAAGGTATCGAAACCTTTAGCCGTGGCTTTAGCGATAACTGATTTTGTTTCTTCTAAAAGTGCTTCTTTTGGATAATTTTCAGAAGATAAATTAGCCGCAATTTTAACCAAAGTAATTTCTTCATTCGCTTTTACATCAACAGAAAATGTTTGTCGTGATTTTACCTTCAAAGTTTAAAGGTGTGATGCTGTAGCGGATTGCACCAACTTCATCATCGGCTATACTGCAAAAGCGAGTTGCCTTAACTTTTACAGTTTTACCACTTTTTAGTTTTGCAGTGAAAGTACGTTCCAAAACGCCAGCATGCATATTCAGCACACGTTTGAAATCGCTTACTTCTGCGGTAGCCAAATCTAAGATTTCATCCTCTAGTTTTACTTCGATACCCACCCAATTTGCTGCATTTAAAACTTTGGCAAAATATTCAGGATAGCCGTTTTTCCACCAGCCCACACGGGTTTTATCCGGATAATAAACACCCGCAACATAATTACCCAAAAGGGTTTCGCCAGTATAAGTTTCTTCAAAATTGGCCCGCTGACCCATACGGCCGTTACCCAAACTGAAAATACTCTCTGAAATTTTATTTAAATGTGGATCAAAGCCTTCTTCGATAATGTTCCACTCATCTGCTTTAATGTAATTCTTCATATCTAGTATCAAGTAGCTAGTATCAAGTATCAAGACTGAAAGCCCTAAACCTTAAACCCTACACCTTAAACCTTTTTTATAACTCTTCTAAATCCTTAACTGTTAACTTATCTAAACCACTTACCACAACATCGGCTTCGGTAAGTACACTTTTTTCGCCGATACCGATGGCTTTCATGCCACCGCGTTTTGCAGCTTCAACACCTGCAACGGCATCTTCAAAAACTACACATTCGTCTGGTTTGAAACCTAAAAGTTCGGCACCTTTCAAAAAAACTTCCGGATCTGGTTTTGATTTCGTAACCATATTTCCATCTACAATTTCATCGAAGAAATGAGCCAGATTAGTGCGTTCTAAAATAATCCCAGAGTTTTTACTTGCCGATCCTAAAGCCATTTTATAACCCGCTTTGTGAATTTCGGTTAAAAAATCTACCGTTCCAGGTAAAACCTCGGCAGGTGTCATTTTGGTAATCATATCGACATACCAGCTGTTTTTTAAAGTGGCTAATTCTTCCTTTTCGGCGTCAGTTTTCTCGACATTGCCCCATGCCAAAATTTTATTTAAGCTTTCTACACGGCTTACGCCCTTCAATTGCTCATTTTGTTCTTCGGTAAAATCAAAACCCATATTATTCGCCAAACGTTTCCAGGCCTGGTAATGATAAACTGCTGTATCTACCAGTACACCATCCAAATCAAAGAGACAGGCTTTAATTTGAGATGTTGCAGGTAGTGTATTTGATATTTCTTGCATTATTGTATAGTATTTTAGTAGCGAGTATCAAGTGTCAGGACAACTGTTTTAGCCTGCTTTTCGCTTTAGTCTTTCTGCTTTTAGATTACAGCTTTAATTTAACTCTAAAACTAAAGTCGTTTTTGAAGGAACCTTAATTTCTTTGATTTGTATATTTTCTCCCGTAATAATATTTTTTGCAGTTGTGATTCCACTCATTCTTTCTGCAAAGCGCTCCGTATTCAAAGTTTTTTCTTTCTCTGTATTATTAGAGATAACCATTATCGTTCCTTTTGGTTGCGCATTGTATCTGAAATATACATAAATATCATCTTCAGGCACAAACTGCATTAATTTTCCGGTCTGTAAAGCTGCGCTATTTTTGCGATAATTGGCCAGGGTTTTCACAAAATTGAAAGCTTCATTTTCTTTGTTTGTTCTGCCATCGGCGATGAATTTGTCTTTTTTATCGCCATCCCATCCTCCAGGAAAATCAGAACGAACCAAACCATCAGGATTGGAGAAATTCTTCATTAAAATCTCTGTTCCATAATACATTTGTGGAATGCCTCGCATGGTCAACAACAGTGCCAAGCCCATTTTATATTTATCAAAATCTTCATTCACAACGGAATAAAAACGACTCATATCATGGTTATCTAATGCAATGCAATTTAAGGTTGGATCTTTATACATGAAATCATGGGCAACAACATCATATAGACGGCTAATACCATCTGTCCAGCCATTTTTTCCGTTTAACGCTTCGTAGATTCCTTCCTTAACTGCCATATCGGTAATACCTGGTAAATGGGTATCAAAACCACGGTTTACTGTATTTCCTTGTATAAAGTAAGCCTGATTAGCAACACCAGAAACAAATGTTTCACCAAAAATGGATAGCGTTGGAAATTCAGCTTTTAACTTGATTGCCCAATCTGCCATGTATTCAGGGTCGTTGTAAGGATAGGTATCTAAACGTAAACCGTCAATTCCAGCATATTCAATCCACCAGATGTGGTTTTGTGTAAGGTAATTTTGAACGTAAG
>SEDB01000410.1 GCA_004210715.1 Pedobacter sp. | reverse complement strand
ATTGATGTAAACCAATCGCCAACCAAATTTGGTGGCCCTACCGATGGACCAACGGCACAAACTCAGGATGTATTATCTCCTGCGTTAATTACGACTACTCCAGTTACCCGTTACAATTATCAGGATTATATTTTTAGAACAGGTATCGGAACTGATAATTCAGTATCAGTTTCTGGCGGAAATGACAATACGAAATTTTACACATCAGCCGGTTATTTTTCTAATCAGGGCATTATTAAAAATACTGATTTTACCAGAATGAATTTCAGGGCAAACCTTGATCAAACCATTAATAAATGGGCAAAGTTAACTGCCGGTTTCAATTATGTTCATAGCGATGCCAATGAAAAACCAGATGGTAACTCATTCTTTTCGCCAATGAACTCCGTAACCATCATTGGTAACTTCCATGATATTTTTGCAAGAGATGCTTTGGGTAATCTTAAAGCTGTTGGAGAACGTGGTCGTGTGAATCCTGTTTCTGTTATTGAGGATATTAAACAACGACAGTTTACCAATCGTATCATCGCCAATACTGGTTTAAAGCTCACTCCGGTTAAAAACCTAACCATTGATTATACCATGGGGGTTGATAATTCGATCCAAAATGGAACCACCTTTATTCCGCCCTTTGCTTACAATGTAAGTACTGGTTTTTATGGTGGTGGACCAACTTTAGACCCATCATTAAATGGTTATGCAAGTGCAGCAAACGCCACCACCACTTTGTTTAATAATGAGTTAAATTTTACCTACGATACGAAGATCACAGATTTATTGAGTTCAACCACGCAATTGGGCGGTTCATATCAATACCAAAAAGATCTTTTTAGTTTATTGAACGGTCGTGGTTTAGCGCCATTTGTTCAGGTAGTAAATGGAGCAAGTACTATTTTGCCAAACAGCGATAGCCGTTCAGAGTTTTCCATTAGCGGGGCTTATTTGCAACAAAATTTTAAATACAAAGATCACTTATTCGTTACCGGTGCGATCAGAGTAGATCAATCTACCGTGTTTGGTGAGGCAAACAGAACACAATATTATCCAAAGGCAAATATGAGTTATGTGCTTTCATCAGCAGATTATTGGAAAGATTTAGGTGTTTCTTCATGGTGGAATGCTTTTAAATTGAGAGCAGCTTACGGCCAATCGGGTAACTTAACTGGAATTGGTGCCTATGATCGTTTCAATGTTTATTCGCCAAGCGCATTGAATAGTAAAACTTCGTTAACTTCTTTAACTACTCTGGCAAATACGAATGTAAAACCTGAGCGTCAGCAAGAGTTAGAGGTTGGTACAGATATGTCATTCTTCAATAATCGATTGGGATTAACTTTCAGTTATTACGATAAAACCGTTAAGGATTTGTTGTTAGGCGTTGTAATTGCACCAACAACAGGCTATTCGAGTTTGTTGGATAATATTGGAGGCAAACTGAAAAACAAAGGTTTTGAATTGATGCTGACTGGTGTTCCTTTGAAAAGCGACGATTTCTCATGGACTTCTACCGTTATCTTCAACAGAAATAGAAATAAAATCGTAGGATCGGGGGCGCAAAGATTAATTTCTACCAATGCTGGTGCACCGGTTTCCATCACTGATGGTTATCCAATTGGTGTGTTTTACGGAACTTATTTTGAGCGTACGAGTGATGGAAACATTGCAACGAATGCGGCTGGCATTCCTTTAACTGCTGGTCAATCGGCTGGTAATGTTTTGCGTAAAGTAATTGGCGATCCAAATCCAGATTATACAGGATCATTTGTAAATGATTTCAGCTATAAAAAATTAAGCTTACACATTCAGTTGGATGCTGTTCAGGGTGGTGATGTATGGAATGCGGATTGGAGAACCCGTCAAGGTGTGGGCAATGGAAAAGTTGCAGAAGCAGAGCAGATGGGCCAGTTGCCAAGAGGCTATGTTGCCGGTGCTTACAATGTGGAGGAATGGCGTATTGATGATGGATCTTTCGTGAAATTAAGAGAGATTTCTTTGAGCTATAACATTGGCCAGGTTAAATTTATTAAAAGCTTAACGTATTCTTTGGGTTTACAAGCAAGGTTCTAAATAAAAAGACTTATTATGAAAAATTTAAAATCAAAATATATAGGTTATGCATTTCTGCTTACAACCGTTGCTTTTTCAAGCGCTTGTAATAAGGAGTACTTAAATCCTAATGCAGCTACGGCTGATGAAGTATTAACCTCTGCAAAGGGTTTAACAGGTGTTACTGTGGGTTTGCAGAAAAACTATTCGACCACCAGAGCAGGTGTTTTATATGCGTCGATTACGTTGAATGGATTAACAACCAATGAACTGATATCCATCAATACAGGTAATACCAACGAAGAGCGTTTAGTTGCCGGAGGTGTGCAGGTTGACGGAACAAACACGATTTTATTAAATGTTTGGGCCGGAGCAAATAAAATCATTTTTGATGCGGATAATGTGATTAACAATGCCGCTAATCTACCAGATAAAAATTATGCAGCCGGTTTGATTGCTCATGCCAGTATTTTCAAAGCTTTGGCTTTAGGTAATCTATCTGAGTATTGGGAACAAGTCCCTTCTGGTATTGGTCAAAATGTATCGTTCGTTAGCCGGGTTGATGGATTTAACAAAGCGATTGCCACCATTGATAATGCTTTGGCTGCCATTGCTGCAAATTCGATAAGCACTTCTTTTGCTGGCAATATCCCGGCAGGTATAGATATTCCGAATACCTTGAATGCGCTAAAAGCCCGTTATGCATTGTTTGCGGGTAATTATGCGTTGGCATTAACGGCTGCGAATGCTGTTGATTTAACCAAAAGATCTGCATTTACTTACGATGCATTGAA
>SEDB01000063.1 GCA_004210715.1 Pedobacter sp. | reverse complement strand
CATGAAATGACAGAAATGGTAATGGCAAAAATGGGTCAGTATGCCCACGGAAATCAGCCGATTCAGCACATGGTTTATTTGTATAATTATGCCAATCAGCCTTGGAAAGCGCAATTTCATGCTCGACAGGTTATGAGTAAATTATACGATGCAACTGAAAATGGTTATCCTGGAGATGAAGATCAAGGCCAAACCTCATCATGGTATGTTTTAAGTGCATTGGGTTTTTATAGTGTAACGCCAGGCACCGGCGAGTATGTTTTCGGTAGCCCTGTGTTTAAAAAAACAACTATTAACCTAGAAAACGGTAAAAAGTTTGTTATAGAAGCCCCAGAGAACAGCGTATCAAATGTATATGTAAATGCTGCATCGTTAAATGGTAAAGAGTACACACGCAATTTTATAACCCATCAGGATTTATTGAACGGAGGGACGTTAAAATTAGAAATGAGTAACAAGCCTGCTTTGAATAAAGGTTTGGCCGAAACTGATAAACCTTTTTCGTTAACTAACTAGTTTAACGTTTTAGTAATGGTTAGAAAAAATTATTTTTACAGAAATATATAGAGAAAAGAATGGAAAAGCCTGTAGCATTAGGTGTTGATATTGGCGGCTCACACATCACAGCCGCTTTGATTGATTTGGAAAAGAGATCGATAATTGAAAATTCAATTAAGCGTAGCGCCGTAAATTCGCAGGAAAGTAAGGATGTAATTTTGAACGCTTGGGTTGATATTATTAATGATGCATTTGATGGTTTACCAAATTCATCAAAATATGTAGGAATTGCAATGCCGGGTCCATTTAATTATGAATATGGTATTTCACTTATCAAGGATCAAGACAAATTTAAATCATTGTATCAGATTAATGTGAAAGATGAATTGGCCAACCGTTTAGGTATTCCTGCAGAAAATATCCACTTTATAAATGATGCAGCAGGCTTTTTACAAGGCGAGGTTTTTGCCGGTGCTGCAAAAGGAAATGCAAATGTGCTCGGGTTAACGCTTGGCACAGGTTTAGGTGCTTCAATCTGCATTAACCACAAAGCAACTGATGCTGCTTTATGGAATTCTGAGTTTTTAGATGGTATTGCAGAAGATTATTTAGCTACACGCTGGTTTGTTAAACGATACAAGCAGTTAAGCAATAATAGTTTGGATGGTGTGAAGGAATTGGTAGAAGCCGTAAAAACTGACCATTTGGCCACGCAAGTATTTATGGAATTTGGATATAATCTTGCTCAATTCTTAATCCCAATCATTACAAAAAACAGAATTGATACCGTAATTGTGGGCGGAAACATTGCACAAGCCTTTAATGAGTTTGCTCCCGAACTGATTGCAACATTAAAAGGTAATGAAATCGATGCAACCATCAAAATATCTGAATTGAAAGAACATGCTGCCCTAATTGGTGCAGCAAGTTGCTGCGATGAAAGTTTTAATTCAATTAGTTCATAAATACCCAGAATGTTTAAACCTTAAATTCCGCTATATTCAACAGGAAGGCATAAGTAAATGATGTGGTTTTGGATTGTAACAATTATTTTGCTTTGCTAAGCATTAAAAAGTTTCTATTATTGGTAAATAAATCGTTTTATTAACTGTTAATCAAAACAATCCACATGAGTATGTGGTATTTTTTACCTTTAATTGGTAAAACGATTTATGTATTGTCACAGGCTTAATTAATGTCTGTTCAATATTGAGCTTATCCTGCAGGTAAGTATTTAACCAATAATTAAACCAACCAACCAACCAAACCTAATTTATGAAAAAAACCAGACACAAAAACTTTTAAGAAACCATCGTTAACTGTCGCATAATTAGCTATATGAATATGCATTTTTTTTGTGCATATAATATCAAAGCGACAATGATTTAACAGCTTAATTCAGGCTTTTACGATGTAAAATAGCACCAAACAGATTTATTTTCAGGTGGGTTTGAAAACTGGTTTTTCCTTTTTCAAAGAATCGTTTCTAACTAATCCGATTACATGCTGAGACAAGTCTAAACAAACTTAACCACACTTTCCCTATTCAATAAGGCATTTATCCTCTCAGTGCAATGCCATCAATTTTCAATTCCATCTGGCAATGCCAATTGGAGGCGTATGGGTTTTTATGTAAAGTGAGTTGAACAGACCACGTCTATGCACTATAAACCAATCCTGTTGATTTTGCCTCTAATTGCTTTGCTACATTTCGAATTTCTGAATTAGGTTAACCAGCACCAAATTTATTTTGACGCAAAAAAACTAACAACCTAATTTACTAATTATGACTTTATTAAAAAATGCCAGGAAAGCCTTCATTCTTGGAGCAATCTCGGTTTTACTCTTTGGCTGCGGTAAAGAAGAATACCCGGCTGTAGATCTTTTTACCTGGAAGGCAAAAGTAGATGTTACGGCTAAAGCAACACTTTCTGTGAACATTGAAAATGGTGCGGGAGCCTCTGGTGGTGAAGGATCTGCCAAAGTGATCGATAATGATTTCAACTCAAAATTTTTGATCAATCCGTACCAAAGTAATTTCTACATGCAGTTATCGTTTCCTTCTCCTCAACAGGTGGCATCCTATACGTTAACTTCTGGAGGAGATGCACCTGGAAGAGACCCGAAAGATTGGAAATTTAGTGGCTCTACAGATGGTGCAACCTGGGTTGATCTGGACACCAGAACTGGCGAAACGTTTTCTGGCCGTAACCTGACTAAAACTTACAGCTTTAAAAACAAGGTGCTTTATAATCATTACCGAATTAGCATTTCTGCTGTTGGAAGCGGTTCACTTTTTCAATTATCAGAATGGCGTTTAATAGAAGTGCCTGAAGAACAACAATAAACCAAACAATTTTAAGGATTGATTTACTATGGTTTCCATAGGGAGAAATTATTTCAATTTGATAATAGCGTTACAAAAAGTAATCTGTTAAAAACAAAAATTATGATGAAAAAACTTACTAAGTTACCGCAGGGTAAGCTCAGGTTTAAAAATTGCACTTCGAAAGCTATTGCTATGGCACTAGTACTAAGTAGTGGTTTTTACACACCTGCAAGCGCTACTGCTATAAAAATAAATAGTTCGGTACTTGCAAAGCCCGCCAAAGCCGATATTGTAATTCGTGGTATTGTTAAAGATGCTGCTGGGTTGCCGTTACCAGGAGCTGGTGTGAAAGTTAAAGGAGCTTCTATAAGTGCAGCAGCTGATGTAAATGGTGCGTTTACCATTACTGTTCCAGACCAGAATACAGTACTAATTGTAACTTACGTTGGTTATGATACGCAAGAAATTACAGTGGGTACGCAAACTGTTTTAGATATTCGTTTAAAAGAAACAACTGGTTCCAACCTAGAAGAGGTGGCAATTGTGGGCTTTGGTACGCAAAAGAAAGAAAGTTTAGTTGGTGCTCAATCTTCCGTAAAAGCATCAGAATTAAGACAGCCAGTATCAAGTATGAGTCAACTATTGGCTGGTCGTATCCCGGGTGTAGTTAACGTATCCAGAAATGGTGAACCTGGTCAAAATGGTTCTGATATTTTCATTCGAGGCGTATCATCTTTAACAGCGAATGATAGAGGTCCATTGGTAATTATTGATGGTGTTCCAAATCGTAACCTGAATGATATTAGCGTTTATGATGTAGAAAACTTTACCGTGCTTAAAGATGCTGCTGCAACGGCGGTATATGGTATTCGCGGTGCAAACGGTGTAATCTTAATCAACACTAAACAAGGAAAAATCGGTGCGCCACGGATCAACGTTGAATATTATGAAGGCATCAGTCGTTTCACCAAAAAGCCAGATTTAATTGATGGTGTAGATTATATGAACCTTGCTAACGAAGCCAGATATTCTGACTACATAAGAGGTGGCGCAGCAGGAGCCTTTACGCCGGCATATTCTATTGATGCTGTTCAAAGAACTGCAGCAGGTACAGATCCGATTCTTTACCCGAATGTAGATTGGTTTGATGCCATTTACAATGATTTCGGTAGAAATAGATCTGCAACTGCAAACTTATCAGGGGGTGTAAGCAACGCAAAATATTACGTTTCGTTAGGTTATTATGGTGAAGATGGTTTGTTTAAAACTGATGAGGCCGTAAATGATGCCGCTAAACAGAATTTTGAACGATATAATGTAAGTGCTAACTTAAATTGGGATATCACGGGAACCACTAAGTTAGACTTAGGTATTAAAGGAATTTTAGCACAAACAAGTTATCCAAGTAATTTATTAGCGCAAGATATTTTTAATCAAGCTTTCTTGATTAATCCAACCTCATTTCCAATTCTTTATCCAAACGGGAGTTTGCCAGGAATCAGTCCGCAAGCCGATCAGCGTAATCCTTACGGTGATGTAACTAGAAATGGTTATCGTGTTGGTTATAGTACACAGTTATATTCAAATATCCGTTTAACACAAGATTTAAAAGAAATTACACCAGGTTTATCAGCAACTACAATGTTCTCATTTGATGTGAACACCAATAGTTCAGTGAACAGAACGAGGAGAGAAAGCTTGTTTAGGATTAACCCAAGTGATCCATATATTGTACCTGGAAACCCAGCGTCGGGTTACAAATACGGACTAATACTTCAGGGACAAGAATTTTTAAACTATGGTTTTGGTAATGGTGGAGATAAAAAGATTTATTTGGAGGCTGCAGTTAACTACAACCGAACCTTCGGTAAACATTCGGTAACTGGTTTATTGTTGTATAACCAAAATGACAATACCACACCTTTCGCAGGTAACTTAACACTATCACTACCATACCGCTTGCAGGG
Source organism: Pedobacter sp. (assembly GCA_004210715.1). GTDB lineage: Bacteria > Bacteroidota > Bacteroidia > Sphingobacteriales > Sphingobacteriaceae > Pedobacter. The sequence goes on along the minus strand of SEDB01000063.1, from coordinate 14,647 downwards.
TATTGCCAGTCGTGCCACTTATGCTTATGATGATAAATATTTCTTCGAAGCCAACGTAGGTTATAATGGTTCAGAAAACTTTGCGCCTGATAAGCGTTACGGATTTTTTCCTGCCTTTGGTGTAGGATGGTTGTTATCAAATGAGAAATTTTTCGAGCCGTTAAAAAATGCAATCCAAATGGTGAAATTCCGCTACTCTGATGGTATTGTTGGTAGTGGTGGTAGTGGCGGTGGATATGTAAGTAACGAAAGTGAGCGTTTTTATTACTTAACGAAAGTAGGAAGTGCTAGTGGTTATACTTTTGGTCAAAATGGAAACATTTCTCCGGGTGGTTTGGGTGTAACGGCTTATGGTGTAGATGTAACTTGGGCCGAAACCCGGAAACAGGATTTAGGTTTCGAATTGAAAACCCTTAATAACAACCTATCGTTAATTGTTGATTTCTTTTCTGAACGTAGAAAAAACCAGTTCATTACCAGAGGAACAGTACCAAACTACATCGGTTTGGCAAATACTCCAATTGGTAACTTAGGAATTGTAGAGAATAAAGGTATTGATGGTACCATTCAATATGATGCACAGTTAAATAAAGATTGGGCGCTAAATTTAAGAGCGAACGTTACCTTCAATAAAGATAAAGTAATTGAAAACGATCAGGCACCACAAGCTTACCCTTGGATGGAGCAACGAGGATTCAATGTATTGGCTTCTACCCGTGTAGGTTATATCGCTGAAAAATTGTTCGATAGTCAGGCAGAAATTAATGCTAGTCCAACACAGTTTGGTACACTAATGCCAGGTGATATCAAATACAAAGATTTGAATGGTGATGGTAAAATCGACTCATTCGATAGAACGGTTATTGGAAGAGGCGATTTGCCTAGTACTACTTATGGATTCGGATTTTCATTAACTTATAAAAACTTCGATTTCGGAATGTTCTTCCAAGGACAGGATAATGCTGATATTCTCTTGAATATACCATCATTTGCAAACTCTGGTGGTTTAGGAAACATGTTAGCGGTTGCTGCCGATCGTTGGACACCAACCAATCCGCGTCAAGATGCCGTTTATCCTCGTCTATCTTATGGTGGAACAAATAGCAATAACTATCAGGCAAGTACCTGGTGGCTTCGCGATATCAGTTTCTTAAGATTGAAAAACGCAGATTTGGGTTATACCTTAAAGGAGGGAATTAAGAAACTGGGCATTAAACGCCTAAGAATTTATGGTATGGGTTACAATGTATTTACTATCAGTAAATTCAAACTTTGGGATCCAGAGCTAAACACAAATAACGGTACCCGATATCCATTAACCTCTAACTACTCTTTAGGTTTAACCGCTAATTTTTAACATTAACAGTATGAAAAAAATATTTATATATACAGTTGGAACTTTACTGGTAATTGGTAATTACAGCTGTAAGAAATTTTTGAATCAAGTGCCCGATGATCGGTTGACGTTCGAACAACAATATCAGCGAAAAAGTACTGTAGATCAGGCTTTGGCTAACGTATATTCTACTTTACCTGATCAAAATCAAGATCGTTCACCAAGTGCATTGGGAAATAGTGGTCCCTGGACAGCAGCTTCCGATGAAGCAGATTATACTTTGCCAAACTTTACCGAAAATATTAATACAGGCGCCTGGGATGCAACCAGCGGTCAGGTAAATTATCATTGGCAAAATTATTATCGTGGAATTCAGGCTGCAAGTACTTTTATGGCTAATGTAACCAAATGTACAGATTGTAATATAGGCGGTATTGATATCGTAACTCGTTACTTCAATGAAGCCAGAGCCTTAAGAGCAATATATTACTATCATTTAATTAGACAATACGGTCCGGTTGTTTTATTGGGTAACGATCCGATTCAGTCGGATGCACCTTTAGAAGTAATTAGTAAACCGCGTAATTCAATGGATGAATGTGTGGATTATGTAGTAGCCGAACTAACTGCTGCTGCGGCAGGCCTACCGGCAACACCACAAGCTAACGAAGATTTTGGACATATAACGGCTTCTGTTGCAGATGCTTATAAAATTAAAACTTTGTTAACTGCGGCTCGCCCTCTATTTAATGGAAATACAGATTATGCTGCGTTAAGAAATCAAGATGGTAAACAATTGATTAGTCAAACAGCTAGCGTTGCAAAATGGACAAGGTTAGCAACTGCAGCGAAAGCATTTTTAGATAATCCAAACTATTCGAGCTATGCCCTTTACAGTATTTCAACTACACCATCTGGCTTGCCGAATACAGCCTTTAACAGGGCTTTTATCGCCACTAGAGATGTGTTTTTAAATGGATGGAACTCCGAAATAATTTTCGGTAGAGGTGGTGATGTAAGCCTTTACCAATACTCGTTGGCACCAAACCACAATGGTGCTTCTGGTGGAGACAAAGGGGGCTCATTTCTATCACCTTCGCAACAATTAGTTGATGCATTTTTTACAGTAAATGGTTTACCAATCGAAAACGATCCAACATATACTGCTAACGGAACATCTAATTATCAAGCACCAGATCCAAATGATCAAAATGCATCGAGAGGGATTAGCAATATGTTCGTTAACCGCGAACCTCGTTTTTATTCTAGCATCACTTACAGCGGTCGCAAATGGATCAATCCACAGTCAAATATCATTACTGATTTTACCAATAGTGGTAATGCCGGTAAAGGTGCTATTGCAAATAATGACTACACCAAAACTGGTTATACATCAAGAAAGCACCTTACTGTTGCTGGCTGGACAACAGGTAGACCAGTTTTTACCGTAATCAGATTGGCTGAAATTTATCTTGATTATATCGAAGCTTTGCAAGAAACAAATCCTTCAGATCCGGAGATCCTAGTTTATTTAAATAGGATTCGCACAAGAGCAGGTATAGCTCCTTACGGAACTGGTTCAGGAGCTATTGCAGTTCCATCAAATATGAGAGATGCAATCCGCAGAGAAAGACGTGTTGAACTTGCTTTCGAATGGGACCGTTATTTCTTCACCAGAGAATGGAAAATTGCTGAAACAACTGATACACAAATCAGAGGATTGAACATTACTCAAAATGCACCAGGATTTTTCACACCTGTGGTAATAGAAAACAGGGTTTTTCAAAAGAAACACTATTTGTGGCCAATACCAAATGGTGAAATTCAAAAAGTTCCAGTTATTGTTCAAAATACGGGTTGGTAGTTAAAAACACCGGGTGTAATGCCCGGTGTTTTTTATTAAATTTAATTATCAAAAAATCTGTTGAACTTGTTAAGTTAAAATTTTACAATTATTTATTTCAAATTCAAGATACCATCCAATAATGATTAACAAAATAATACTCCTTATTTTAATTTCTTGTTCGCTTCATACTTTCGCACAAAAGAACCGAGAATTTAAAATCTCTATCGTCGACCCTTCTAATTTATTGGATGCTGAAATGAAAAGTAATTTAACATTTGCCTTTAATATGCAATATCCTGGTTTCGCATCTGCCGATGGTTACAGAACGAAAAGAGAAGTAATCCTGGAGGTAGCCAATAGCGAAACAGAATCAATTGCAGCAAAAGCAGGAGAGATAAAAGTTAACAGCAATTGGGTAATGGGAAAATCTTTAAAAAAGATTAATAATGAACTAAAAGATGCTTTAACCAAAAATTGGTCCTTTTATAGCACAAAAAAACACAAAGGTTACAAGCTTACATTTATCAGCAAAGACCCAAATTTAGATCCAGCGGTGCGACAAAACTTAATCGATACCTATTTTGAAATTTATCCAACATTGGTAAAAACCTTCAACAATAAATCGACCAAGGATGTGCTATTTGTTGTTGATACTGCCTATAAAGCTGTAGCAGAAGCTAGTGGAAACAGAATCCTTTTTAGTGCTGGGTATATGAAAGCACATCCAACTGATATTGATGTGGTAACCCATGAAACCATGCACATTGTTCAAGGTTATGGCTATTCTGCTGGTCCGGTTTGGTTAACTGAAGGTATTTCAGATTATATCCGTTACAAATATGGAGTGGATAACGTTGGCTCAAAATGGAGTTTGCCAGCCTTCAATTCGAAACAAAACTATACCAACAGCTATAGAATTACCGCTCGGTTTTTTGCCTGGTTAGAAAAAAATGTTAAACCAGGTTTAGTTGCAACACTTGATCAGGAATTGAGAGCGCATCAATACACAGCGCAATCTTGGGCTAAGTTAACCGGAAAAAACATTGATCAGCTTTGGACAGACTACAGTTCAAATCCGGATCAGGTCGATTTGAAATACAGTGATAAACAATCAAAATAATACCTTATAAAATGAAAAAAACTTTATTAACGCTCTCTATTACTTGCGTCTTATTAACATTCAAAGTTTTTGCGCAGGGCGATCAGCTAATTAAACGCGGTGAATATACTTTGAACTTCGAGGATAACTCTAGTTATATTACAGAAGAACTTGGTCAAAAGCTAGCCAATACCTTTTTCGAAATTTATCCAAAAATGGTAAAGGAATTTAATCCAAAAGCAAGCAAAACTGTTACCCTTTCAATTGATACCAATTATAGAAAAGTTGCCATATCCGGCAATGGTAAAATATTAATTGGTGCATTGTGGTTATCAAGGCATCAGGAAGATACCGATTTGGTTACGCATGAGCTTATGCACATTGTTCAGGAGTTTAAAGCGCTTGGTCCTGAATGGTTATTGGAAGGTTTGGCAGATTGTGGCAGATTTCAATACGGGCTAAACAATGTTGCAGCAGATTGGAGTTTAGAACCTGTTTCGCCTCTCCAACATTATAAAATGGGGTATAGAGTAACGGCTCGTTTTTTACTTTGGATAAATAAATATCATACTCCGACTACGATAAGTCAACTTAATGCTAAACTAAAAGTTGATACCTATACATCGGATTCGTGGAAGCAAGTTACGGGTAAAACTGTTGATGAGCTTTGGGCAATGTATATTATAAATAAAGATATTGACTAAATATTTCTGCTAAAAATTTCCAAACTTTTGAAAGGAGCCTGTATCTATATATTGGCTCCTTTTGCTATTTAAAGAAGTTTTTTAAGGTAAGAAAATTTGCCAAACAAAAATGTTATAAAAATATTTTCAAGTTTAGTAAAACGTTTTACATATTATATTTATTTTGCAAGATAATACGCTAACTAAATAGGCAAACGAAAAAATTAAAATGAAAAAAAAATCATTTCTGTTATTATTATTAATCCTTACTTGCACGTCAATATTAAAATTGAATGCACAGGAAATTATTAAACGTAAAGGCCAGAGGATATTGATGTAGTTACCCACGAAGTGATGCACATTGTTCAGGATTACGGAAGAAGTGTTGGTCCTGGTTGGTTAACGGAAGGCATTGCAGATTATGCCCGCTATAAATTTGGTGTAGATAATGCTGGTGCTAAATGGACATTGCCAGATTTGAAACCTGAACATACCTATAAAAATAGCTACCGAATTACGGCTCGTTTTTTCGCCTGGATTGAGAAAAATGTAAAAGCTGGAACCATTAAAGCGGTAGATGCTTTATTAAGAGATCATAGTTACAAGCCAGAAATATGGGTCACATTAACAGGTAAAGATTTGGATGGACTTTGGGCTGATTATGTAAAAAATCCACAACTTTAAATCCGATAAAACCGAAAACACAATAAACAGATGAAAAAATTATTTATCGCTCTGTTGAGCTTTGCAGCATCTGCAAGTTTTGCGCAAACAGTAGGCAAAATTACTGATCCAGTAGATTGGATCAATCCTTTGATGGGCACACAATCAAAGCCTAGTTTATCAAATGGAAATACTTATCCAGCCATTGGATTACCTTGGGGAATGAACATGTGGACACCTCAAACAGGTAAAATGGGCGATGGTTGGGCATATACTTACGATGCAGATAAAATCCGTGGATTTAAACAAACGCATCAGCCTTCTCCATGGATGAATGATTATGCGGCTTTCTCCATCATGCCGGTTACTGGTAAATTAAGATTTAATGAGGATGAACGTGCGAGTTGGTTCAGCCATAAAGCAGAGGTTTCTAAACCATATTATTACAGCGTTTATTTAGCAGATGCTGATGTAACTACTGAAATCACACCAACAGAAAGAGCTGCGCAGTTTAGATTTACTTTCCCGAAAACAGATAGTTCTTATGTAGTGGTTGATGCCTTGAACAAAGGCTCATACATCAAAATTATCCCGGCAGAGCGTAAAATTATTGGTTATACTACAAAATATGCCCGTGGTCCATTGCCTAAAAACTTCAAAAATTACTTTGTTGTATATTTTAACAAAGATTTTAAACTGGCGAAAACCTGGAGTGGTAAAAACCTTAAGGATAATGAGTTGGAGTTAGAAAGCGATCATAGCGGTGCTATCATTGGTTTCAGTACTAAAAAAGGCGAACAGGTTACGGCTAAAGTGGCATCTTCATTCATCAGCTTTGAACAAGCAGATTTAAACTTGAAAAGAGAATTAGCTAACGATGGCTTTGATGCCACTAAAGCTAAAGGAAGAGCAATTTGGAACAAAACATTGAGCAAAATAGCTGTTGAAGGTGGTTCAATCGACCAAATGCGTACTTTTTATTCTTGCTTATATCGCACATTATTCTTCCCTAATAAATTATATGAAGTTGATGCAAGCAACAAGGTAGTTCACTGGAGCCCTTATAATGGTAAAACTTTGCCAGGTTACATGTTCGCAGGAACAGGTTTCTGGGATACTTTCAGAGCTTTATATCCATTCTTGAATCTGGTTTATCCTTCTATCAACAAAGAAATGCAGGAAGGTTTAATAAACGATTATAAAGAAGGTGGATGGTTGCCAGAATGGAGTAGCCCGGGTTACGCGAATATTATGGTGGGTAACAATTCTGCTTCTGTAGTTTCTGATGCTTATATTAAAGGTTTACGTGGTTACGATATCCAAACTTTATGGGAAGCTTTAAAGCATGGCGCTAACAATGAAGGCCCGATGGAAGCTGTTGGTCGCGACGGTGTGAAATATTATAATGAATTAGGGTATGTTCCATTCGATGTAAAGAAAAACGAAAATGCAGCTAAAACTTTAGAATATTCATACGATGATTTCACGATTTATCAATTGGGTAGAGCTTTGGGCAAACCAGCTTCAGAAATCGACATCTATAAGAAAAGAGCAATGAATTATAAAAACCTTTTCGATCCGGCTTCTGGCTTGATGAGAGGTAAAAACCAGGATGGTACTTTTCAAAGTCCATTCAGCCCGTTTAAATGGGGTGGCGCATTTACAGAAGGTAACAGCTGGCATTACACCTGGTCGGTTTTTCAGGATGTTGATGGTTTAGCAAAATTAATGGGCGGTCATGATAAATTTGTAACCAAACTGGATTCTGTTTTCTCCATGCCTCCAGTATTTGATGAAAGTGCCTATGGTGGTGTGATTCACGAAATCCGTGAAATGCAAATCGCAAACATGGGGCAATATGCACATGGAAATCAACCTATTCAGCACATGATTTATTTATATAATTATGGTGGTGCACCTTATAAAACGCAATATTGGGTTCGTGAAACCATGAATAGAATGTATAAAGCTACTCCTGATGGTTACTGTGGAGATGAAGATAACGGACAAACATCTGCCTGGTATGTTTTCTCAGCAATGGGATTTTATCCAGTAACACCTGCGGTTGATCAATACGTGTTGGGTGCGCCTTTATTTAAAAAGGTAACTTTAACTTTAGAAAATGGTAAGCAAGTTGTAATTAATGCACCTGCAAATAGCGATAGCAACCGTTATGTACAGTCGTTACAAATGAATGGTAAGCCTTATAGTAAAAACTGGATTAGCCATAGTGGTTTACAAAAAGGAGCTGTATTTAATTTTGGTATGTCGGCAACTCCAAATAAAACCAGAGGTTCAAAACCTGCTGATTTCCCTTATTCATTATCAACAGAAAAATAAAAAAAAATCGGACTGACGTTTGCTACCTACAGTCCGATTTTACCCCAAAAATAAGATCAAAAAAAGAAATGGGGATTCCACATCATAGCAGAATCCCCATCATCTAAATTAACGCTCTCAATTATATTAAACGTTGGAAAAGAAAATTATTGCATAGCTGCAATAATTTTTTTTGTTTTATAGCATTAGTACTTTAACTCGTTATAAAGATTTTCTGACTGCGCTTGAAAGCGATCAAATCACAATTTAATACGATTGGCTATTCCATGTTCAAAGATTTCTCGGCTTCGCTCGAAATGACGACCTTAATTAATTAAAAAATGAACGTAGTCTGCGCCAATCGGATTTTCCTCAAAAAAATCTGCTTATATCTGCTGGTTTTATCATTTTAAATCTGCGGGAAAATTTCTCTATTTTTAACTCATGGAAACTACTCAACAAGATGCTGAAAAACTAGCTGCAGCTAAAGCTGCGGTAAAATTAGTAAAGGATGGCGATATTGTGGGTTTGGGCACTGGCTCTACAGCAAGTTTTGCTATAAAAGAATTAGGTCGAATGGTTCAAGGTGGATTAAGAATCAAAGCTGCTGCAAGTTCAATCAATACTGAAGAACTGGCAAAGTCATTTGGTATTGAAATCCTGCCACTAGGGGAATTATCTTCAATAGATATTAGTATTGATGGCGCCGATGAATTTACTGAATCGTTAGATTTAATTAAAGGCGGTGGTGGAGCGCTTTTTCGTGAGAAAATAATGGCATCGCTTAGCAAAAAATCGATCATTGTTACTGATGCATCTAAAAAAGTAAAAAAATTAGGTGCTTTTAATGTGCCTGTTGAAGTTGTTCCTTTGGCTTATCAATATGTATTTGATCAACTTTCCAAACTGGGAGGGAAAGGGGTGAAACGACTCAAGAATAATGAGGTTTTTGTTACTGATAACGGTAATTTCATCATCGACGCCGATTTTGGATTGATTAATGAGCCACAAAAGTTATCTTTTGACCTCAATGAAATAGATGGGCTACTCGCTCACGGTCTTTTCATTAACCTTACTTCGAAAGTAATCATGAGTACCCGAGATCAACTGATCGTATTTGATTAATTTTTACCGAGAAATTCAGTCGCCATAAAAAACTCCAAATATTTTAACCGACGGTTTTATTTCACTTACCGACATTTTAAACTTATTCAGGGAAAACCCATTCTTTAGCTTCCAATTCCGTGATACATTTGAATCATAAAACAAAACGGTTATGGAAACTTTCATCAAAAAAAATCACTCAGATAAACAATTAGGATTTGGAATTTTAATTGTGATAATAGGTTCAGTATTCTTACTTAGAAATTCTGGTCTCGATATTCCTCGTTGGATTTTAAGCTGGCACACCATTATGTTGGGCGCTGGGTTATGGATGGGTTACCGTAAGAATTTTCAAGTAAGCAGCTGGTTAGCGCTGACGATTATTGGTGCCATCTTTACCTTGAAACATATCGTTATTTTCGATTTTGAAATTTCCAAAGTCACTGGTGCTTTGGCTTTCATCGGACTTGGTTTATATCTCATCTTAAGGCCAAATAAGAAAAACAGCTTTGAAAATTATCAACAAGAGAAGAAAGCTAATTTTACAGATTTGAATCCATAAAAATTCATAACTCCATCATATATCGAAAAGGGACATTATTAAATTTGACCCTTTTTTTATGTTTAAAATTTAGAAATGGTAATAAAAAAGAAACGGGGATTCCGCCATTGTAGGCAGCATCCCCGTCATCTAAATTAACGCTCTCACATACATAAACGCTGAGATATAAAAATATTGTGTAGAGTCTGATTTTTTTTCTAAAAAAAATCAGACTTGTAAAACAGGCACTTCTTTGTGGTACTTGTTTCTGTACTCAATTGGAGTCAAACCTGTTATTTTTTTAAATACGTCTCTGAATGATTTATTGTCGGTGTAACCCACATCGAACATCACTTCAGTGATGTTTTTGCGGCTCGATTCGAAACTTCTTTTAGCGGCTTCAATTTTTACGCGTTGAATGTATTCGATAACGGTATTTTTTGTGGCGCTTTTAAATCTGCGCTCAAAACTCCTTCTTCCCAAAGCGAGCATATCTGCCAATTGATCAACCGTTATTTTCTCCTGATAATTGCCATCTATAAATGCCTGTACCTTTTTAATTTTCTCATCTTCATGCCCTTTTTGGCCTTGAAACATCATAAAAGCCAGCTGACTTTCTCTATCGATATCAATGGCAAAATATTTAGCGGCTAAAATTGCAGTATCCCTATCCGTATATTTTTCTACCAGATATAAAAGCAGGTTCCAGTAGGAATTTGCACCACCACTAGAATAAATACCTTGCGATTCTGTAATAATACTTCCATCAACTAAATCAACGTTGGGAAACATTTCTCTAAATTGATTAGCGAATAGCCAATGTGTTGAGCATTTTTTTCCATCCAGCAAGCCGGTAGAAGCCAGTAAAAAAGCGCCCATACATAATGAAGCCACTTCCGATCCTTTTGCATGGTGTTTTATGATCCATGGTAATAGTTCCTGATTCAGTTCGAGAGCACAATTCATATTCCCGCTAATGGCTGGTATGAAAATTAAATCAGTTTGATCTACATCTTGCAGCAGCTGATCTGCATGAACCGAAAATACACTATTGTTTAAACGGACTTCTTTTTTTGCGGCAACCAATTCAACTTTAAATAAAGGTAATTTTCCCGAGACTTGTAAAAATTCATTTACTGCTGTAAATAGATATCGTGGATCGGCAATCGCTTCGATCACTGCAGTTTCTGGGACTAAGATGGATACGTGTTTCATCCTTTTCGATGTATTTGGTTATCGTTGAACTTAATTCATTCAATAAACAAATATAGTAAGGAGCATTGTCGTAAACAACCCTGGCAATTGTCGTTTCTTCATATTCTTCCTTCCGCGATTTGCTGTTATGTTTGTATAGCTTATTGAAAATATTATGGAGATAATTAATTTAGAAAACGACATTAAAGTTGTCTGCATTAAAGCGAGCTCGTTTCCGAATGGAGTAATGATTGCCCACAAAAAAATACATGCTTTGTTTCCAAATATTAAGCAGCGAAAGGTTTTCGGAATCAGTAGGCTAGAAGGTACTGAGATTATTTACAAAGCTGCGGCAGAAATAGAAGCTGCAGATATACTTGATACAGCTGAATTGGAAATTTTTATCCTAAGGAAGGGCGAATACCTTTCTGAGTTCATTAAGGATTTTATGAAAGATGTATCGCAGATCGGACAAGCTTTTCAATTGCTGATCAAACAACCAGATATTGATCCAGAAGGATATTGTGTAGAAGATTATTTAAACGAAACGCTTTTACCAGGATTGTCTTGGTGGAGAGCTAACTTTTCAAAGTATTGGCGAATCGCCGATGGGAAATAATATGCCCCAAATAATGGCCAATAAAATCTTGCATGCCGTTCTTATTGCCAATGATATCGTGATTATGGGAAGTGACATGGTTCATGAAGGTGGTTTAGTGAGTGGAAATACAGTTTCGTTAATGTTAAATTGTGATACAGCAGCTGAAACCCAAAAGTTATATCAAAAACTTTCATATGGAGGCAAGGCAACTCATCCCTTGCAAGAAACCTTCTGGGGTGCATTGTTCGGTAACCTCGAAGACCGATTTGGGAATAATTGGCTAATTAATTACGATAAAAGATACATCTAAAATGAAATCAATTAAAACCTGGTATTGGGTTGCCACCATTATTTTTGCTTTGTTCATGTTAATGGATGGTTACGGAGGTATTACCCAGCAAGAGGCGGGCAAAGAAGTGTTTAAACATCTTGGTTATCCCATGTATTTATTGCAGCTATGCGGCGTCGCAAAAATTTTTGGTGCCATAGCTATTTTACAGAACACCTTTAAGACGATTAAGGAGTGGGCTTATGCAGGCTTCTCAATCAACTTTTTAGGTGCATTAGCCTCCAGAGTAATGGTTGGCGACGAGATTATTTTATTAATCCCGCCAGTTGTAGCGTTAGCAATTATGTTTATTCCCTACCTGTTATGGAAAAAATACGATACTGTTAAAAAAAGTTAAAATTCATCAGGTTTTGATTTAAAGCTTTTTAAAACGTAAATAATCTTAACTTTGATACTTGTGAATTAACCAAACATGACACAAGATTTATGATGAAGAAAAGTATTTTATTTGTGATTGCTTTACTGTTTACTACAACCGCGTTTTCACAAAATGTGATCCAGTTATTCAATAGTGCAAACGATTTTTTCAAAGTATTGCAAGAAGAGAAATTTACTGATGCACATGCTTTTTTTGACGATACGCTAAAAACAAAGCTTACTGAAGATAATTTAAAAAAACTATGGTTTGATATTGGAACCAAATTTGGTAAACCTGAAACTTTTGATGCGATACAAAGTAAAGCACAAGGAGAATTTTTTGCCGTAACTGTTGAGGGTAAGTTTGCCAATGGTGAACAGAATTTTATTCTGGGTTTTAATAAAGCGCAAAAAATTGTAGGTATTTTCCTGGCACCACCTAAAAATTCGGTAGCGTACGCAAAACCACTTTACGCTGATACCAATTTGTACCGCGAAAAACAAGTCTATATTGGTGCAGCAAACAGGCAATTGGCTGCTATTATTACTACACCAAAAAGTGTTAAAAATTTCCCTATGGTTGTTTTTGTTCATGGTTCTGGTCCAAGCGATATGGACGAGACCGTAGGAACAAACAAACCTTTTAAAGATTTAGCAGGTGGCCTGGCGTCGAAAGGAATTGGCTCTATCCGCTATGTTAAAAGAACTTTAATTTATCCGAATGAATTTTCAAAACCATATACTGTAAAAGAAGAAGTATTAAATGATGTGGCTTTAGCTGTTGCCAGTGCAAAAGCAGTACCAGGGGCAAATATAAAAAGCATTTATGTTTTCGGTCATAGTTTAGGTGGTATGTTGGCACCAAAAATTGCAGCTGCATCTCCTGATGTCGCGGGAATTATTTTAGCCGCTGCACCTGCAAGGAAATTGAGCGATATCATCGCTGATCAAAACAAATACATGTTCGATTTATCAAAGGATACTACAGCTGAAAACAAAAAATACCTTAATGATGCCATAAAGCTTATCGATAAGAGCCGAATTACTCAGTTTGGAACAACGATTAAACCTGATTCGGTTATATTAGGATTGCCAGCCAAATATTGGATCGATTTAAATACTTACAATCAAGTAACAACAGCCAAAAGCTTAACCAAAAAGATTTATGTACTGCAGGGTGGAAACGATTTCCAAGTAAGTAAAACTGATTTTGATTTATGGAATACGGCACTATCGAAGAAAAAAAATGTTACGCTGAAATTTTATCCAGATTTAAACCACTTGTTGAGTCCTCAGACTGAGAAAGGAAGTATGGCGCAATACCAAACACCAGTGAATGTTTCTGAAACTTTAGTCAATGATCTGTCCACATGGATTAAAGCAAAATAAAAAAAATATAATATAATGTAAAGCCTTCGCTAAAAGCGGGGGCTTTTTTTTGCTCAAATTTCATTGAATTTTATATCTTTAATTAACTAAACAAAAATGACAACGCTATATTCGGAGCAGGACAGATTCAATTCCTTGGTAGAGGCATCGCCAATGCCAACAGCTATTTATAAAGGGCAAAATATGATTGTTAGTTCGGCTAACCGAGCCATGCTCGATTTGTGGGGGAAAAATGAAGATGCAATTGGAAAACCGCTTATTGAAGCCGTTCCGGAATTAGAAAACCAACCATTTTTAGGGATATTAAAAGAGGTTTTTGAAACTGGAAAAACCTACTATTCAAAAGAGTCTCCTGCAGATTTAGTGGTTGATGGAAAACTGCAGACATTCTATTTCACTTTTACTTACAAAGCTTTAAAGACTGATCAAGGAAAAATTTTTGCCATCATTAATACCGCTGCTCATTTAACAGAATTGGTTGCAGCGAGAAAGCAAATTGCCGAAACACAAGAGCGTTTAACATTTGCATTGATTTCTGCTGATATTGGAACCTGGGATTTAGATCCTATCCATAATAGCGTGAACTGGGATGCACGCTGCCGGGAGCTTTTTGGTTTTGCCAAAGATGGAGAAGTGAAATATGAAGATGTATTAAGTTGCATCCATCAAGCTGATGAGCCTTTGGTGCATCAAGCGGTTTTAAAAGCGCTCGATACTAAAGAACTAAGCCATTATGATATTAAATATAGAACCTTAAGCAAGGCAGATGGTAAATTAAGATGGGTTCATTGCAAAGGGAAGGCCTATTTTAACGATCAAGGAATTGCCTATCGCTTTGCGGGTATTGCCCAGGATATTACCAATGAAATTGCCGGCAACCAACGTGAACAACAACTGCTAACATTGATTAACAATAATGCTGATCACATGACAGTTGCCGATTTGCAGGGTAACGTAATTTATATGAATAAGGCTTCACGACTGATGTTGGGTGTTGATTTGTTCGCTGATGTAACCAAACTGAGTGCGAAAGACTTTTATGAACCTGAAGAACTTGAGCGTGTGCAAAACCACATCATCAAAGAGATTGATCCTGTTAAAGGCTGGCATGGAAATATTTCGTTGCAAAATTTCAAAACCAAAGAAAACATTCCTTGTCGGGTTAG
>SEDB01000409.1 GCA_004210715.1 Pedobacter sp. | reverse complement strand
AACATCTTCGCCACCTGTCAACACTATGCCATCACATTTTTCAATGTCGTTAAAATTGTCAAGTTTATAACCCAATTGTATTACTTCAACTCTATTATCATAGCTTAAAACCCAATTGCGATAAATGTCGTATTTACTACAATCGGTAACGCCAATTATGATTTTATCTGACATGATTTTCTTGTTCTGTGTGCTTTTCTATTGTAAGATATCGGCTTAAAATCTTTCAGGAAGACTTACAAAAATAAGTAATAACCTAAATGCAAACGTAACGATTCAATTTTTTAATTAAAAACCCAGTAGTTTTTAGCTACTGGGTAATAAGTGGATTAATTCAAATCCCTAAATTTGTTAAAAATCTGGCTGTCTCTCGTGTTCTTTTGCACGGTTATGGCACCAAATAATGAGAGCAGAAAGGCAAAGGCATAAAATCCCTTCTCGCTGGGCAAAAGTGTGGCATTCCATAAACCTATTACAAGTAGAGTGATGGTTAACAATGTTGAAAACCAACTCAACCCATAATAAATTTCGGTTACCGGAATTCCTTCCAGTTTATCGCGAACAGCTTTTTGTAATGAGATTACGGCAAAAAGGCCAAACATCAGTACAGTAAAATAATATCCTTTTTCATTAAGGAGCATATCAGAACGCCAAAGGCCTACAATAAAGCCTATCATTCCAATACCCAACGCAATCCAGGCCGCAGCCACAAATGCATTTGATGGTTTTTGATTCATTTGATTAGAGTTTAATTTCATTACAAAACGTTAAAGAATTACAAAAGGTATAATTTTAGCTAAATTGTTAGTGCAGATCGGTTTAGTGGAACAGTACTTTAGTTCAAACAAAATCATTCCTTTGGCATTATAGCTTATAATCTTATATTAGTTAAATGCAAACACTGCTTACTTCTGTACAAATGCGCAAGGCTGATGAGTACACCATTGCTAATTTGCCAATTGCTTCAATTGATTTAATGGAGAAGGCTGCCCGGGCCTTTGTTCAAAGTTTTTTGAGAGATGAGTTTGATGCCAACCAAAATATTGCAGTTTTTTGCGGTAAAGGGAATAATGGCGGAGATGGCCTGGCAATAGCCCATTTATTGTGCAACAACGGATGTGAAAATGTTAAGGTTTATATTGTAAACTTCTCTAGTAAACAAACTGGCGATTTTGCCATTAATCTTCAGCGCTTAGATGAATCTCGGTGTAAGAAAACAATCATAAATAAAGCGTCAGATTTAAAGAATGTTAAAGCTGATATTATTATTGATGCCATTTTAGGATCAGGCTTGAATAAGCCCCTTGAGGGAGAATATGTTGATTTGGTTAAGTACATTAATAAACTGAATAAGAAGGTTTATGCGGTTGATGTGCCCACTGGTTTCCTTACAGAAGGAAGAATTCCATCAGATTATAATGGCATTGCAGCCTATAAAACCATTTGTTTCGAACGGCCGAAAATAAATTTCTTCTTTCCTGAATCGGCACTTGCAACTGAAACTTACGAAGTGGTTGCTATCGGCTTGGACGAGAATTTTATGCAGAAACAAGAATCTGATTTTCTTTTAACAGAGAAAACAGATATCCGTAATATGCTCAAAACCAGAAAACTTTTTAGTCATAAAGGAACTTATGGACACGCCTTGATTGTTGCCGGAAATACGAACACGATGGGTGCTGCACTACTTTCTTTAAAAGCCTGTTTACATACTGGAGCGGGCTTAATTACAGCGTGTATTCCTCCAAGTGGATTAATTGCTTTGAATACTAATTTGCCCGAGGTAATGGCTTTACCCAGAGAAGAATATACACGCATCGAAAACCCTACTAAATTTCAAGCGATTGCTATTGGCCCAGGATTAGGGCTTTCGACAGAAAATGAGAAGCTTTTGGAGAGTCTTATTATCACTAATAAACCTTTAGTTGTTGATGCTGATGCGCTTAACACTTTAGCCGAACGACCAGATTTAATTGATAAACTTGCCGAAAACAGCATACTCACGCCTCATATGAAAGAATTTGATCGTTTGTTTGGTGATCATGAAAACTGGTGGGATCGTGTGAGCACAGCCAAATTGCAGGCAGAGAGACTAAAAGTAGTCATCATTTTAAAAAATCAGTTTACGTTTATTTGCTTGCCGAATGGTAAAATACATATTAATCCCACTGGTAATCCAGCAATGGCCCAAGGCGGAATGGGCGATGTTTTAACTGGGGCTATTGTAGCATTTCTTGCACAAAAATACTCCTCTGCTGAAGCTGCGATTTTAGCCTGTTATGTTCATGG
>SEDB01000408.1 GCA_004210715.1 Pedobacter sp. | reverse complement strand
TTACCAGTTTGAACAGTTTTTTCTAAAACTGGCAACAATTCTTTCATGTTGCTGATTTTTTTGTCGTAGATTAAAATGTAAGGATTATCTAATTCAGCTTCCATTTTATCTGCATTGGTCACAAAGTATGGAGATAAATAACCTCTGTCAAACTGCATACCTTCTACCGTTTTAACTTCAGTTTCAGTACCTTTTGCTTCTTCAACAGTAATTACACCATCTTTACCAACTTTACCCATTGCCTCAGCAATTAGAGCGCCGATAACCTCATCATTGTTTGCTGAGATAGATGCAACTTGTTTGATTTTGTTATTGTCTTCACCAACCGTTTGAGATTGCTCTCTCAAGTTAGCAACAACAGCAGCAACAGCTTTATCAATACCACGTTTCAAATCCATTGGATTTGCACCCGCCGCAACGTTTTTAATACCTGTAGTGATGATTGCCTGAGCTAAAACAGTAGCAGTAGTTGTTCCGTCACCAGCAATATCAGCTGTTTTTGAAGCTACTTCTTTAACCATTTGAGCACCCATATTTTCAACCGCATCCTTCAATTCGATTTCTTTAGCAACAGTAACACCATCTTTAGTAATTGCCGGAGAACCGAATTTTTTATCGATGATTACGTTACGGCCTTTTGGACCTAAAGTTACTTTTACTGCGTTAGCTAAGATATCAACACCACGTTTCAGGGCGTCACGTGCTTCCACGTTATATTTTACTTGTTTTGACATTTTGATTTAAGATTTGATAATATGATGATTTGATGATTAGCTAATTAACTAATTATCGCATCTGCTAATTTTATTTATCCTACTACAGCGTAAATATCAGTTTCACGCATAATTAAGTAGTCTTTACCTTCATAAGGAAATTCGGTACCACCGTATTTACCATAAATAACAACATCACCTACTTTTACACTTGCTTTTTTACCTTCAGCATCTTCTTCAGAAACCGAAACTACAGTTCCTTTAGATGGTTTTTCTTTAGCGGTATCAGGGATATACAAACCCGATGCAGTTTTTTCTTCTGCGGCAGCTGGTTCTACAATTACTCTGTTCGAACTGCCAGCAATTGGTTTAAGGTTTAACGCCATAACTTTTATTAATTTTTATTTTGATTTAAGTTTTTTAACTAAGCATACAATTAACACTTTTTATGCCAAGAGGTTTTCAGGGACAAATTTACACCTGTACTGTCAAAATACAAACAATTCAAGAATATTAGGTGTCAGCTTGGCAGAACTGATTTTACTTTAATAGACAAAATGAGGATTAGAAAATGTTTTAATTGATTCTTCGAATAGTCTTGTTCTCAATTTTCCGTAATGGGGAAATCGCTATTTAGCCGGTCGTCATTTCGAGCGCAGCCGAGAAATCTTTTAAAATAGGTAATCAAAACGATCTTCTTATCTATCATTGAGCTGCTTATTTTTAGTATTGCGATCCCGATCCTTCATCGGGAGAAGCAATCTATTCCAGTAAAATATCTTAGTGGAAATTGCTTCGCTTTGCCCCCTCGAAATGAAGTTCAGAGTTGCAATGACGACCGCCCTAAAACGCAGTCTATCAATTTTTATGATTCAATTATCACTCATGATGAAAGGGCAATTAAAACTATTTCAATGCACCCGTTGGATTTGTTCCTTTATCAACCACCGTTTTTATATTTCCGCTTAAATCTGAAACATAAATTTTGCTTTGCGTAAATGGTTTCTCAGCTCCAGAAAAGAAAATACGGTCATCAGCGGTAACAAAAAGGTTCGATACATTCATCCCAGCAGGAGAAATTTGTTTAACCCCTTTAGATGACACATCCATTGAGAAAACAACATTTGCTTTACCATGTAATTCAGGCATAGCATTACCGGAATAAGCACTGAAAATGATTTTATCGCCCTTATCCGCATAAAAGAAACTATTATCGCTAGCGATGTTGTATTTCGTTCCAATCAAATCTTTCAAGCGTTTTGTATCCGTTATTTTTCCAGAGCGGTTTAAAGTGTATAAGTTATTCAAATCATGTGCAACGATTTCATTCTCCGATTTCCAGGTTGGAGAACTAACATTGATATTCGATTGGCTATCAAGTATAATTAAACCAGTATTATCATTTTTGACCAGGCCAATTTTCCAGATATTTTTATCATTTAATACACTAAACGCAATGTTAGTGCCATCCGTAGACCATACCGCACCATAATAATTTTTACTGTCTGCATGCAACTGCAACTGGCTTTTGTTTTCCAAATCCGCTACCCAAATGCTTCTGTTTCCTGTACTATCGCTAAC
>SEDB01000407.1 GCA_004210715.1 Pedobacter sp. | reverse complement strand
TAAAATCACTCAAATTATCGCCGCACAACATTAAAATATTGTGTGTTTCAGCAATTTTTTGTCTTCTGGGTTCTTTATTTGAAGTACCTTTTGAAACTAATAAGTGTGCATCGTCAGCATAAGGAAAGCCAAAAGCTTGCAGGTTTTTTAAGGTTGCTGCGTAGTCTTTTTCATCACGGTTACTGAGGTAAAAAGTTTCGATATTTTTCGAAGCCGCAAATTTTAAAAAGGCCAAAGCACCAGGAACGGTGTCAGCCTTTGACAAGTTTGTCCATTCAGTCCAGTCAGCAGGATTATAACTTAAGCCTTTTTTAATTTCATGCCCCTGGAAAGGAGAATTATCCAAAACAGTTTCATCTATATCTACAATCACACAATTTGGTTTTTTACTGGTATCGGTCCACAAAGCTTCTTTAAGTGACAAATGAGCAAAATTATAAGCCTGAAAACATAATGCTCGATATTCGCCACTAGTTTGTTGCCACAACACCGCATTGGTATAGTCTCTAGCTGGAGATTGTGCCTTAACAAAAAATGGAGCGAGGGATAAAATGATGAAGACGTATTTTTTCATGGTTTAAAATTATCCGACAAATATATTAACTCCTTTACAACCTACACCTTTCATTCTGATTTTAATTGAGCTAATCAGCAAGCAGTTACACAAAAGCCACCATAAATTTATCGTAAACCGTAAAGGAATAAATTCTTATTTAAGAGATTTTATTATTTTTAGGCACACACAAATAAAATCAATCATAATGAAAACCAAAAAATTGCTAGGGCTTGCTATAGCTTTAATGTGTCTTGCTGCCTGCAAGAAAGAAAATCCGATTATTGAGCCAACTGAGCCTCCTGTCATTGAAAAAACTGATCCGTTGGAACTGTTAAAAGATTCCGTCTCGTACATCATCGATGGAAAGCTAATGGTGCAAAAAAAATCAAAAAGCAGAAGTAACTCTTTAAAAAATGCTTTGGCTAATGTCAAGCTCGATTCGTTGGTAAAACAGAAAGAGTATACTTCAGGAGATAAAGATTCAGTGATGTTTGGAGTCGGTTTCCTTTTTGAAGATGAGGAAAGAAACGGGATTGAAATATCTTTACTAAAAAAATACAACAAAAGTCAAGCTCAGCCGCAAACCAATCAAGCCATTTTATTTGTCCCTAAAAATAAATTAGATTTATTTTCTGTGGGCGAACGTAAATATGCTATGGATTTTAGTAGAAATAACTCACAAAATGGTGTTGTTTTCGAATTATTTGGAAATTACTATGGTTTACAAACGAATGGATATTCCAGTCTTGTATATCATGCACTATTAAAGCCTGAATTACAGAGCCAATCAAAATTTGAAATTACAAACTTGCAAAAATTAAAATCAGGAAAATATTTGTTAGAAGCAAAATTCAATGCATCAGTTTATCGGGGCGATGGCACAAATATTAGAAAAATTGAGGGTGGATATTTACGTCTAATCATTAATCCAGAGAACATTTATTTTTAACTAAAAAAAATCCCATTTCAATTAAGAAATGGGATTTTTTATTTAAGTCCTTCAACAAGCTCAGGATGACAAATCTGATTATCCGTTCAATGCTGCTGCACCACTTACAATCTCCGTTAACTCGGTTGTAATTGCTGCCTGACGAGCCTGGTTGTATGAAAGTTTTAAAGCTTTCAATAATTCACCAGCATTTTCAGTTGCTTTATCCATTGATGTCATACGTGCGCCATGCTCAGATGCGTGAGAATCTAATATCGCTTTGTATAACTGAATTTTAATTGATTTAGGAATTAATTGCTCAACGATTTCTTCCTGAGAAGGCTCTAAAATATAATCCACATTTGCAGCTTTTTTATCTGCTTTTGTTTCTACAACTTCTTCAACCTTTGGTAGAGGTAACAATTGTTCAGTGGTAATAAACTGCACAGCTGCATTTCTAAAACGGTTATAAACCACTTCCACTTTACAATTAAAACCTTATTAGGTTCACGCTCTTGAATAAAAGGCGATGAAGAACCTTCTAAACTTGCCGATAGATTTCCTAAAATCTCTTTCAGTTTAGTTGCATAAGGGCGTAAAGCGATGATTGCATTAGTAGCACGTTTCAACTTCGCAGCCGAAACCATTTTCATAGCTTTGGTAATCTGTTGTGTTGATTGTACCGACGCAATCCGGTTTCTTACTTCTTTTAAATTAGCCATTCTTATTAAGGGGAAAGTATAAAGCTAAAAGCAAAAAGCTTTGAACTTTCTGCTTTTAGCTTTCCACTCTATTTAGTATTTACTTGAAATCTCTTTTGCTACCGTATCTAAAACACCAGTAATGGTATCATCAAATTTACCAGCTTTTAGAGCCGCTAAAGTTTCTGGATGACGCATTTCCAATTGTGTTAAATATTCAGTTTCGAATTCTTTTACTTTATCAACTGGTACGCTACGCATTAAGTTTTTAGTACCTGCATAAACGATAGCAACTTGTTTTTCTACAGTAAATGGAGAAAACTGTGCTTGTTTTAACATTTGTACGTTACGTGCGCCTTTATCTAAAACCGATTTCGTTGCAGCATCTAAGTCAGAACCGAATTTAGAGAAAGCCTCTAACTCACGGTATTGAGCCTGGTCTAACTTTAAAGTACCAGCAACTTTCTTCATCGATTTAATTTGAGCATTACCACCCACACGTGATACCGAGATACCTACGTTAATAGCCGGGCGAATACCAGAGTTGAACAAGTTCGACTCTAAGAAAATCTGACCATCAGTAATCGAAATTACGTTAGTTGGAATATAAGCAGAAACGTCACCTGCTTGTGTTTCGATAATTGGTAAAGCTGTTAATGAACCACCACCTTTAACGATATGTTTAATCGATTCTGGTAAATCATTCATGTCTTTCGCGATATCATCATTCGCATTGATTTTCGCAGCTCTTTCTAACAAACGACTGTGTAAGTAGAAAACGTCACCTGGATAAGCCTCACGGCCCGGTGGACGACGTAGCAATAAAGATACCTCTCGGTAAGCTACAGCTTGTTTTGATAAATCATCATAAACAATTAAAGCTGGTCTACCTGTATCACGGAAAAACTCACCAATCGCAGCACCAGCAAAAGGAGCATAAAACTGCATTGGAGCAGGGTCAGCAGCCGAAGCAGCAACAACAACTGTATATGGTAAAGCGCCGTTTTCCTCTAGTGTACGTACAATGTTCGCAACGGTAGAGTTTTTCTGACCTATAGCAACATAAATACAGAACACAGGCTGGCCTGCTTCATAAAATTCTTTTTGGTTGATAATGGTATCAATACAAACGGCAGTTTTACCAATCTGACGGTCACCAATAACCAACTCACGCTGGCCACGACCAATTGGAATCATCGCATCGATTGCTTTAATACCAGTTTGTAAAGGCTCATTTACCGGCTGACGATAAATTACACCTGGTGCTTTACGCTCTAAAGGCATTTCATAAGTTTCACCTAAGATTGGACCTTTACCATCTAAAGGCTCTCCTAATGTGTTAACCACGCGGCCAAGCATACCTTCACCAACTTTAATAGAGGCAATTTTTTTGGTACGTTTAATTGTATCACCTTCTTTAATCCCGTCAGAAGCACCCAAAAGCACCACACCAACGTTATCTTCTTCAAGGTTTAATACAATGCCTTGTAGGCCGTTTGCAAATTCAACCAACTCACCCGATTGAACTTTAGTTAAACCGTAAACACGGGCAATACCGTCGCCCACTTGCAACACGGTACCAACTTCTTCCAGTTCGGTTTCTGATTT
>SEDB01000001.1 GCA_004210715.1 Pedobacter sp. | reverse complement strand
TACACATTTGGCATTAGGAAGACCAGGATTTAACAGGGGACCACGTCCACCTTTTAAGAAAAAAGAAGCAGAACATAACATTAATCAGTACATTAAATCGCCCGAAGTGCGTTTGGCTGGCGATAATGTTGAACCGGGGATTTATCCTTTGGCAAAAGCTTTGGCACTTGCTGATGAATTGGAATTAGATTTGGTAGAGATTTCTCCAAATGCAGTACCACCAGTTTGTAGGATTATTGATTACAGTAAGTTTGTTTACGAGCAAAAGAAAAAGCAGAAGGAAATTAAAGCCAATGCTAAGCAAACTGTAATTAAGGAGATTCGTTTCGGTCCTAATACGAACGATCACGATTTCCAATTTAAACTAAAACATGCAGTAAGCTTTTTAGAGAGCGGTGAGAAGGTTAGAGCTTATGTGCATTTTAAAGGTAGAGCAATTGTTTACAAAGAACAGGGAGAAATTTTATTGTTAAAATTTGCCCAGGCTTTGGAAGATGTAGGAAAAGTAGAATTATTACCTAAGTTAGAAGGTAAGCGTATGTTTCTTACAGTTGCGCCTAAAGTAGCAAAAAAATAAAAATAGGTTTATAAATTTAAAAACAGGTTATGCCAAAAATGAAAACCAATTCCAGTGCTAAAAAGCGTTTTTCGCTTACTGGAACAGGTAAAATCAAAAGAAACAAAGCATACAAAAGTCACATCTTAACAAAGATGAGTACTAAACGTAAACGTGCTCTTGGAAATGCAGGAATTGTAACAGATGCAGATTCAGGAAATGTTAAACGTATGCTTTGCATCGGAAAGTAATTTATTAATTTCACCAGGTATCCGTCAGCACGGTATTTCTTACTCTCAATTAATCGGTAAACTTGCTTCAAAAGAAATCGGTTTAAACCGTAAAGTATTGGCTGATTTAGCAATGAATCACCCAGAAGCTTTCAAAGCTGTTATTGATGCAGTAAAATAGAAATTCTCGCTTCGGCGTTAATGATATTAAAAAAGGGAACCAATTTGGTTCCCTTTTTTTGTTTAAGATGATTGATCCTCAATTGTTGCATTTGGTGCATTACTTGTTACTGATGCAATACCATTGTCTCTGGAGCTTTCACTTTCATACATTTGGCTTGATCCAATAACTTGGCCATTGGTCGCTTTCAAATTGAAGAATGCTTTCCCATTAGTTGATGTTTTCTTTTCAAACTGTTTTTCATCCTGCGAATTTTTTTTAACGGATTCAATACCATTTTCGCAGTTTGATTTTGTAGAATAACCCTCGCTTGTTAAAATTACCTCACCATTTCCAGCTTGTAAATTAAATTGGAATTCGCCGTTTGTTCTTTTTGAGATTACAAATTTTCCCATTTCTAAAATTTTATTTAATTATTAGTTTTACAGGATGATTAATTAAAAATAAAGTTTTTTGAGAGATAAATAATAAATCGATGAAAAAAAGATTGTATTTTAAATTAAGCTATTGGTAAACTTCATTTTAATACCACTTTGAAAGTTTAAAATGGTTTTGAATATTTCAATTAAGGTTACCTTTTCAATTTTAGTAAGATTATTGATTTCTATTAAATTATTTGGGCTAACATGGTCTTTAAGAATTTGATTGGCTTGGTTTTTCAATCGTAATCCCATTAAATAATAATAGGATTGTGTGAGCTCATTAAATTGAGTTTGATTAAACGCCCCTAAATCCTTTAATGTCCTTAATCTTTCGCCAGTGTTTTCACGTTGAAAAATTCTATTCTGCAAAGCATATACGCGAACTAAGTCTACTATTGGAGTCATCGCTGTTTTAATATCAAAAACTTCTTTACTTTCTATCTTTTGTGTTTTGATATTCTTGAAATAAGTTAAAGGTGGTTCGTAAAGTAGAGCGTTTTTGGCAAGATAAACATAGAACTTTTCGATTGGCTTTTTCAGTTCATCATCAACAAACTCTCTAAGGTTTTGCATCATTTCTAAATCGCCATAAATGGCTCGGCAATCAAAAAAAGCAGCAAACTTTATAGCAGCTTCTGGCAAAGCTTCCTCAATCCAATTTTTGTAATTGTATTTCCAGTGAGATAGTGAATGCGTCCAGTTTGGATTGGTTGCCATGTAATCGCCATCGCAATATACAAAACCTACATAATTTAGTTTATCCGACACCTGAGTGGCAAAATCCAAAAAATAACTCCTAACCATTGCTCGTTGTTCTTCTGAAGTGTCTTCATAAATGATTGCATTATCTTGATCGGTTTTAAGAGAAAGCTCTTTTCTGCCTTCACTTCCTAAAACCATGAAAACGAATTTAGCTGGTGGTGGGCCAATTTTTCTTATAACGTCTTCAATAATTTTATTAGAAATTGTATCGGCAATGGTTGTTATAACCTGGTTCACAATTTCAGCGTGAACACCTCTTTCTAATAATTGAGCAACTATGCTAGGCACTTTTTGCCACTTAGTTTTCAGATCATCTATATTTGTGGCAGATTTTACTGATTGAATAAATACAAGTGGAGATTTTGTTTGTTCACTTAACAGCCTGTTACGACTTAAAAAACCAACAAACTGACCATCATCTTCCACTAATAGATACCTAGATTTACTACTAAACATCAATAAAATGGCTTCGTAAACATAAGCATAAGCAGAAATGCTAACGATTTGATTATCCATGATGCTACCAACTGGATAATTAGGGTTAACCTGCTCTGCAATTACACGATCCCGTAAGGTTATATCAGTGACAAATCCTACATATTGATTTTCTGAGTTTTTTATAAATAAGCAGCTTGTTTTTAGCGCCGCCATTTTTTTTGCAACCTCAAAAATAGGAGTGGATTCTAAACTATCAACTATATTTCTGTAACTCACACTTTTTATAGTAGAAGAATAAAGCTGATCAACTACAAGATAGTTATCCTCAAGAGTGTTGTTGTTTTTGTAAAAATGCGCATATTCATCATCAAGCATCCTTTTTCCGAAGTCATTAGCGAAGTAGTCGAAAAAATCCTCGAACTCGGTGCATATCCTTTTAAATTCTTTTTTTGGTAAGAAATAAGTTTTTGTTCCTGCTTTTGCAATTACAGTTTTTAACGATTTTCTTTTGTTGAATAAGATTGAAATACCGCCGCATGTTGAGCCAGCTTGATATATTTCCAGTTTTCGTTTTGCTTTAGTCTGATCCATAAAGAAAGTTTCAAAACTGCCACTTTCGATAATTTGGATTCCTTTCAATTTTTGAATACCCTGATCAAATACCTTCGTTTCCTCAAAATAAGAAACTTCTTCTAAAAGAATGGATAACTCCGCTAAAATATTTTCGGGCAGTGCAGCGTATGGAGCAGTTGATTTTAAAAAGTTTAGTTTCTCATCCATAAATCAAACTGAAAATATGCGGTTAATTAACGATCTGTTAGACTTGGTGTCGTCTAAAATAGGAGAAAAATCATTTTTTTGGCTGATAATCGCTTTGTGAATGTTTTCATTATCCTTAAATAGATGGAAGAAAATTTTTGCCGTATTCAATGCGTCAGACAAAGCGTTGTGAAAATCTTTTGGCTTTTCATTGAACAGTTCCTCATAAAATTCATTTAATTTAAGCAAATCTACACGTGGATTTCGAACATATGGCTTACTGGCTTTCATGGTGCAATAAAACACTTGATGTTCAAGTGGATTCGAAATGCCCATTCGGCAAAACTCTGCATTAATCATGTGGTAATCAAACTCCATGAAATGACCAATTATGACAGGATTAAATTTTTTGATGGCTTGTAGAAATGTCATCATAACCGTTTCTTTCGATTTTCCATTCAAATGAAGAAACTCAGCAGTAATGCCGTGTATTTCTTGAGATGATTTCTCGATTATAAAGCCGTCGTTTATGATGTAGTGATTTTGACGCTCAACTTCATTAAAGTCTTTGTCGAATATAATCCAAGCAATTTGAATAATATAAGGCCAATTACCTTCCTGAGCGTATGGCGCTTTCCAATTCTTGGGTAAACCGGATGTTTCTGTATCAATGAAAAGGAAATAATCTTGCAATGGTTTAAATATTTGATTAATGGCTCACACTTAACTATCAAATATAATGATTATTTTTTTTCGAGCTATTGTGTTGAAAAGGAAGTGTCTTATGCTGTCTGGAGTAAAATAAACCAGGTTGTAATGAAAGCCAACTTTTCGTTGGCGAAATGTAAAACGGGGCTACCGATAATTGAAATACTGCAATTGATTTCCAGAACAAAATAAATCTCCTTTTAATTAGGAGATCTATTTTACAAGTTTAAAGAAAGATAGAGCAGTGCTGCAAGTGTAGCACCAATAATTGGCCCAACAATTGGTACCCAAGAATATCCCCAATCACTTGAACCTTTTCCCTTCATTGGGATGATCGCATGGATTATTCTCGGGCCTAAATCTCTAACCGGATTGATGGCATAACCCGTTGTGCCTCCAAGTGCTAGACCAATTACCCAAACTAAAAATGCTACTGGAATGGCTCCTAAAGAACCTAAACCAATTGGTGTTTTTTCACTCCCCATTTCAGCGTTTGTAAAATAGAAAATCACAAAAATAAGCACAAAAGTTCCGATAATTTCTGAGAAAAGATTGGATTTCAAGTTTCTAATGGCAGGGGCGGTAGCAAAAGGAGCAGCTTTAAGTCCTTTGTCTTCGGTAGCATCAAAATGATCTTTATACATCACCCAAACTAAAAATGAACCAACCATTGCACCACAAAGCTGTGCTAAAATATAGTAGGGTACTTTGGCCCAGTGAAATTTTTGAGCAATGGCAAGCGCAATGGTAACTGCCGGATTTAGATGTGCACCGCTATATGGGGCGGAAATTACGACGCCCACAAACACCGCTAATGCCCAGGCCGTGGTAATTACAATCCAGCCGCTGTTATTTCCTTTAGTGCCTCTAAGCACAACATTTGCCACAACACCGTTTCCAAGAAGGATAAGGAGCGCTGTGCCGATAAATTCTGCAACAAATTCTGTCATGATGAATATCTGGTTAAGATCTAAACTAAAAAATTAATCCTCAGCGCTTGCTTTTGCTGCTTTTATGGCACGGTTCCAGCCTTTAATTCGTATTGTATTGTCAATCCCTTCTGTTGCTGTAAAAGTTTTATCAACTTTCCACTGCGATCGGATTTGATCAATGCTACCCCAAAAGCCAGTAGCTAAGCCAGCCAAATAAGCTGCTCCCAGTGCTGTTACCTCGGTTATTTCTGGTCTTATGACTTTACAATTCAATAAATCTGCCTGAAACTGCATAAGTAAATTGTTAGCAGTAGCCCCGCCATCTACTCGTAGTTCGGCGATACTCACATTTGCATCAGCCTCCATGGCTTTGAGCACATCCATGGTTTGAAAAGCAATACTTTCTAAAGCTGCTCTGGCAATGTGCGATTTATTCGTTCCACGCGTTAAGCCTGTAATTGTCCCTCTGGCATGTTGGTTCCAATGAGGCGCACCTAAACCGGCAAACGCAGGAACTACATAGACACCGTCGGTATCTTTTACTTTTTGAGCCAGTGTTTCTACATCGGCTGATTTCGAAATTAATCCCATTTCATCTCTAAGCCATTGAACAACAGCTCCACCAATAAAGATGCTACCTTCTAGTGCGTAATGAACCTCATCTTTGATTTTCCAGGCAATAGTTGTCAATAGATTATTGGCTGATAGTTTTGCTTCAGTTCCAATATTCATCAGCATAAAACAGCCAGTGCCGTATGTGTTTTTTACCATACCAACCTCTGTGCACATTTGGCCGAAAAGTGCAGATTGTTGATCGCCGGCAATACCTGCAATTGGAATTTTCGCCGCAAGGATTCTGCCAGCGCTATTTCCATAAATCTCACTGGATGATTTTACCTCGGGCAACATGCTTTTTGGGATGCCAAATAATTCCATTAATTCTTCATCCCAAGCTAAAGTATGGATATTGTAAATCATGGTTCTGGATGCATTGGTTACATCGGTTACATGTTTTTCTCCCGCCGTTAATTTCCATATCAACCAGGAATCTATCGTGCCAAATGCCAGCTTGCCAGCATCAGCTTTTTCTTTTGCACCAGCTACATTTTCTAAAATCCATTTCGCTTTAGTAGCTGAAAAATAAGAATCGATAATTAAACCTGTTTTTTTCTGAATTTTGGTTGCTAAACCCTGAGCTTTAATATCATCGCAATAAGCTGATGTTCTTCTATCTTGCCAAACAATTGCATTGTAAACAGGTTGTCCGGTTTCTCGATCCCAAACAACTGTGGTTTCTCTTTGGTTGGTTATGCCGATAGAATCGATATCAGTTGCTGAAAGTCCAGCTTTAACAATCACTTCGGCCATGACGGATAGTTGTGTAGACCAAATCTCAAGGGGATTATGTTCTACCCAGCCGGGCTGAGGATAGATTTGAGTAAATTCTTTCTGGGCTATGGCAACAATTTCGCCATTATGATTGAAAATAATCGCTCTCGAACTTGTGGTTCCCTGATCGAGAGACATGATAAACTTGCTCATAATTATTTTGGTTAATTTTAATTGGTTAAAGCCGAATGTGTTTTAGTTACTTCCGGCTGATAGATATAACCGTTGGCTAATGTATTAAAAATATCAATTTGATCATTTTCCCAGCTAATTTGTTGTTTAAACTCATTTGCCAGGAGTGAGGCTACTTTTGGTGCCATTTCTTTAGCTGCATTGGCATCAATAAATAATATCCGTAACCTTCGGCTTAAAACGTCTTCCACAGTTTCTGCCATTTCATTTCTGGCTATCCAAATTACTTCCGCTTGGATATATGGGAAGTTTGGATGCAGTTTTTGACTCATTTCTGGAAAATCCTGAGCCAATTTTTCGATATTTATTCTATCTGTTCCGTAAATATCCAAATGATGATTTTCTGTAATTTCTGTGCAACCATGTATTGTGGTTTCTTTAGTAATACAAGGTTTTGCCACCAAATCAGCATGCGATATCGCTAAATCAAGAGTTTCTTCAGCCATTCTGCGATAAGTAGTCCATTTTCCACCTGTTATGGTTATTAAACCTTTTGCAGAAACCAATAATTTATGATCACGGCTAATTTCTTTTGTGTTATTAATTGCTCCATTCGTAGGAGCAGCTAGCGGTCTTAATCCTGAAAACACACTTAAAATGTCGCTTTTTTCTGGCCTTTTATTTAGGTATGCTGATGCATTAGCCATAATAAAATCGACCTCTTCTTGTAAAGCTCTCGGTTCTAAACTGTGTTCATTTAAAGGTGTGTCTGTAGTTCCTACCAATAAATGATCATGCCACGGAACGGCAAAGAGTACTCTTCCATCTGAGGTTTTTGGAATCATTAATGCCAATTGGCTGTTTAGAAAACTTTTGTGTAAAACGATATGAACACCTTGACTAGGGCGTACTAATTTTTTAGCCAGAGGATTGTTCATCTTTAGTATTTCATCAACGAATACACCAGTGGCATTGATAACGACTTTTCCATAGTGTTTAGATACCTCGCCTGTGATCACATCTATAACTTCGATGCCGTTCACATGGTTATTTGAGTTTTTTACTAATGCAGTTACTTTCGTATAGTTACACAAGGTAGCACCATTTTTTATTGCAGTTTGCGCAATATTGATGGCCAATCTGGCATCGTCAAATTTTCCGTCGTAATAGCGAATGCTACCTTTCAAACCTTTGCTTTTGATGCCAGGTATCATCTCCAGAGTTTGTTTTTTAGAGATAAATTTTGATTTACCGAAACTCAGTTTTCCTGATAGCCAATCGTAGATGGTTAGACCTGTTAAATATTTAGCTACAGAGAACCAATCGTAACACGGAATTAAAAACTGCTCCCTTTGAACTAAATGTTTGGCGTTTTTTTGTAAGATGCCACGTTCCTGTAATGCATGTCTTACCAAACTAATATCGCCCTGCGCTAAATATCTTACACCACCATGAACGAGTTTGGTGCTCCGGCTTGATGTCCCTTTTGCAAAATCGGATTGTTCTACCAAGAGCGTTTTTAAGCCTCGGGTAACTGCATCAAGGGCTGTGCCCAAGCCTGTGGCTCCTCCACCTATAATGATGATATCCCACGAGCTATTGTTTTTTAAATTTTGATGATGTAGTCTTTCCATTTATTTCATAAAAATAATAAAACGAAACAATACGCAATTATAAGTAATCATTATCGAAATAATTTAATCTATAGATTAAAAAAATATTAAATATCATCTCGATTAATTTTGAAGATATTATTTGCTAATTTGCGGCTTAAATAATGAAGATAACTTTATGATGAATTTAGCTGAAAGGCACCAGTTTATTCTAAGTCGCCTGCAAAGAGATCAATATATTAACGTGGTGGATTTGTGTAAGGAGTTGAAAGTATCATCTGTAACAATAAGAAAGGATTTAAAACTCCTTGAGGACAAAACGCTACTTTTCAGAACTCATGGTGGTGCAACAATAAATAATCCATATACAGTTGACAGACCAGTTAATGAAAAGGAAAAAATACAATCCACAGAAAAAAATAAAATAGGTATAGCTGCTGTTTCTTTATTAAATGAAAATGATTCGATTGTTATCGCCTCTGGAACTACGGTTTTTTACTTTGCAAAAAATATTCCTTCGGGTACTACTTTAACAGTTGTAACATCAGCGTTAAATGTAGCGCTTGAATTAATGCGTGAAGCCAGTATTGAAGTTATTCAATTGGGTGGTTTGCTCAGGAAAAGTTCTTCATCAGTTATGGGTTCATATGCAGAACAGGTTTTGGGAGATTTTTATTTTAATAAATTGTTTTTAGGTGTTGATGGTATTGATCTGGATTATGGATTAACCACAACAAATGCGATGGAAGCCCATTTAAATCGTAAAATGATCAATGCATCACAAAAAACGATTGTTTTGGCAGACTCTACAAAATTTGGAAAAAGAGGGTTTGGGAAAATTTGTGGATTGGAAGAAATAGATCATATTATCACTGATAAAGGAATTTCTGAACAAATTGTAAAACATTTAGAGGGTTTAGGTGTTACTGTTACTATTGTATAGGATTTAACAACTTTACATGAACCAAAACGATATAATTTGAATATGGAAACTAAACGAATACACATTTTAGAGGATGATCAAGAAATTAGAAACGTAATAGAAATCCTTTTAAAGGAAGAAGGTTTTGATTTACAGCTCTCATCTTCATTTGCAGAATTAAAGCGTAATATTCAGGATGCTATGCCCGATCTTTTCTTACTTGATGTAATGTTGCCAGATGGTAACGGCGCTGATATTTGCGAAGACTTAAAAACTGATATCTTCACTAAACACATTCCGATTATCGTGATGTCTGCACAAAATAACAGCGAACAAAAAGCCATTGCTGCTTTCGCGAATGATTACATTAGTAAGCCATTTGATATTGATGATGTTTTAGAAAGGATTAACAAACAGCTTAAGATAAGCGCTGAAAACAGTGCAACTAAAGCTTAATCATAGTTGAATAATTACGTTGCCAAAGCAACAAAAAATGTCGCTCCTAAAGAGCGACATTTTTTGTTTACCGAGAATCAGTTATCGCTAAATACTATTTTAATTTTAAACTTGATTTTTAGGACAGAGTGGAATTAAAAGTCAGTTTATTGTTCATAAACGCAAACAATAATTTCTCACTGAAGTTATTAATCAGTTGGCATTTCATGTAGAAATTTTCTTAAAACAGTATTTTTTGAGCTGCAGACATTGAAAAAACACCAACCTTTTAAGAACATAACGCTTTTTAAAGTGAAGAAAAGAGGACTGATCTGGTTTAAAAATGATTTGAGATTGCATGATAATGAATCTTTAGTAAAGGCAAATGAGGAATGTGACGATTTGATTTGTTGCTATTGTGTTGAGAAATCTTCGTTCGAGATCTTGGAATTGAACTTCAGGAAGGCAGATCTTATGCGATTTAAATTCCTGCAGCAATCTGTCGTTGATTTGAGAAATAACTTAGAATCAATAGGTGGGCATCTGGTCATCGGGAAAGTTTCTGCTGTAAATACTTTACCAGAGCTGGTTAAACTCTATGGTATAACCGATATCTATGCAGAGGAAGAATATGCTAGTGAGGAATTGGAGTTAATCAAAAAGATAAAGAATCTGCTACCAAATATTAAATTTCATTTTTTTTGGGGTAAAACACTTTATCACAAAAATGATATTCCCTTTGAGATTAAAAGGATTCCACTTACTAGCAAAGCTTATAGAATTCCTGTTGCAAAACAAACTGAGCCACGGAAAACCTTCGAAATACCTGACAAAATAAATTTCGTTAAAAACGTAGAAAGTAAGAATTTTCCATCTTGCGAGTTTTATGGTTTTAATAAAAAAAACTATGAGAAGGCAACGCCGTTTGTTGATGGAGGAGAAACTGCAGCTTTGGAAAGACTAGAATATTATACTTTTAAATCAGAACTTTTAACTGGTTATAGGTGGAGCAGAAACCTTTCTGATGGTTTGGACTATAGCTCAAAACTTTCACCGTATCTGGCTCTAGGGTGTATTTCAGCAAGGGAAATATTTTATAAAGTGAAATCTTATGAAGCTAAGATAAAAAAAAATCAAAGTACATGGTGGCTGGTTTTTGAGTTGGTTTGGAGAGACTATTTTACTTTTAAAGGCTTGCGTATGGGAAATTCAATTTTTCAAACCAAAGGATACCGCAATAAGGATGTTGTTTGGGAAAATGATCCATCTAAGTTTGAAAGATGGTGTGAAGGAACGACTGGGATCCCTTTTGTAGATGCGCACATGAGGCAATTAAATCAAACTGGATATATGAGTAATAGGGGAAGAGTTAATTGTTCAAGCTATCTTGTGCATGATTTAAAAGTAGATTGGACTTGGGGAGCAGCGTATTTCGAATCGAAATTGATCGATTATGATGTGAGCTCGAACTGGATGAACTGGCATATGCAAGCATTCGAAATTTGGTATACCAATCCAGTAAACCAATCAAATAAATATAAAGCACAGAACTTTATTCGCAAATGGATACCTGAGCTTTCAGATAAAGACGATACAAAAGTTTTAATCCCATGGACGTATGAGATTCCAAAATATGTTAAACCTATCGAGGTATATGATAAATGGGCACGAGCGATTAATCTAATAAAGAAACAAGAAGCTTAGCTTAAGCGTTGTATTATGTTATTTTTTGGAAAAAAATAAATTTAAGATTTAACTTAAGAAACAAGTCTTAAAGTCGAATCAGTTTGCAAAGAGTTTAAACTTGATATTTAAAGAATATAGCTAGCTAGAAATAGTGTATTCTGCTCAATTTTAATATGTTTGAATATTAGAATATAATCCAGCTAGTGATCTGCTTATTATCAATAAAATCTAACCTAGCAACAGAGAAAAGTTAGGACTATACCTTATTAATATGCTGTATGGTATTAATGTGCGGTTTAATTTTTTTCTTTAGACAGCTTCAAAATCACCCAATTTGCAGTGCACTGATTTGAATTTAGGTTCCAAAATACAAAAAAGCCCTTCATCTAAGATAAAGGGCTTTTTTCTGGCGGAGAGCGAGGGATTCGAACCCCCGGACCTGTTACAGTCAACAGTTTTCAAGACTGCCGCATTCGACCACTCTGCCAGCTCTCCGGGGGCAAAAGTACAAACTCCGGTTAAATCTGCAAACTATGATTGCATTTTTTTTATATTAAATTGATAATTGCTTAACACAGAGGTAGAAAAAATTATTTTTTCTGAATATTTCCCTCTATTGGATCAGATTTTTTGAATAAATTGAAGGTAGGTCTGATGATTTTAACACTTCTTTTGCTCACATCTACGCTGGCATTCAGTTCAAAACCAATTAATAAAATCAATGAATTTAAATAAAGCCAGATCATAACAACAATTAAAGTTCCAATGGAGCCGTATACTTTATTGTAAGAAGCGAAATGATTAATATAGAACGAAAACCCCCAGATAGTTAAAAAAGCCAGAATGGTGGCTAGCCAAGACCCCGCACTAAATAATTTCCATTTCTTAGTGTGTGAAGGCCCATATCTGTATAAAATGGATATTGTAATGAAGTACAAAATGGCCAATAATGCCCACCTCGTAAATTGAATAGCATAAACGGCTAAGCTATCCTTGATATGCAACTCTCCCTTTATATAGTTCAAGGCAACCTCTCCAATGGCCATTGCACTAATACAAACAATAATTGAAAGGCAAATTACCGATGTTAAAACAAAAGCAATTAACCTTTGCTTCAGCCAGCCTCTGGTTTCAATGATTAAAGAGGATTTGTTAAAAGCCTTCATAAGGTTTTTAACACCGTTAGTAGCAAAAAATATAGCGGATAAAAAACCAAACGATAATAAGCCTGTATTTTGATTCTTAACAATATCTTTTAGTGTAGATTCAAAGGCATCATAAGCGTTATGCGGCAATACTAATTCAATTAAATTCAATAATTGATCCTGGAAACCCTTTATTGGAATAAAAGGAATCAATGTAAAAAGAAAAATTATTCCGGGGAAAATTGCCAACATAAAGCTGTAAGCCAAAGATGATGACTTATTAACCAGCGTATCTTTAGCTATCTCTCTGAAGAAAAATGTGGCTACAGTATATAAGGGTAAAGGGCTAAATCCAGGCAGTACACAACTTTTACTCCACTCAATAAAAGCAGAATAGATTTTAAGATGTAATAAGTGCTTGTGTAACCATTCCATCTATATTATGCTGAAAAATGTTCTTTTACGCCATTCATAAAGTTTTGCGGAGGGTGGCAAGGCCTTCTTGTATTTTTATCAACAAACACCAATACCGTTTTTCCGATATTGATTAGCTCTTCCTTCTCGTTATAAATTTCATATTCTACAGTTAAACGAACGGTAGGTAGCTCTTTAACAATACACTTTACAGTAAGCAATTGATTATAAAGCGCTGGTTTTAAAAATTTCGAATGTAATTCTAACAAAGGCAGCATTACCCCATCTGCCTCCATCGATTCGTAAGTTATTCCAGAACAAGCTTCGAAGCACTCTGTTCTTGCAATTTCATAATACAGCGCATAATTGCCGTGATGTACAACGCCCATCTGATCGGTTTCGGCATAACGAACTTTCACTTTTGTTTCGTGTATAAACATTATCTAAAAATATTTTTCTTGTTCAAAGCCTCACGATATTTTTTTGCATTTATTTCATGTTCTGCCTTTGTTTCAGCAAAGTTATGATAACCAGAAAAATCTTCTTTCGCACACATGTAAATGTAATTATTCTGATTGCGATTAAGTACCGCATCGATAGCATTAATGCTGGGCATCATAATTGGCCCTGGAGGCAAACCAGCATATTTATAAGTGTTGTAGGGCGATTGAACCTGCAATAATTTTCCAGTTACTCGTTTTACTGTAAAATCGTTATTGGCAAAAATGACAGTTGGATCGGCCTGCAATAAAATACCTTTGTTTAATCGGTTTAAATACAGACCTGCAATAATTGGCATTTCCTTATCAAAAAGCGCCTCTGCATCTACAATAGAAGCCAAGGTATAGGCTTGAGCAGGAGTGAGGTTTAGGCTCGCAGCTTTTTGTTTACGTTCAGCTGTCCAAAATTTATCATATTCTTTATACATCCGATCCAAAAAATCAACCGGAGAAATGTTCCAATACATTTCATAAGTATTCGGAATAAACATGGTGTAAACATTATCTCGATTAAAACCGTATTTGGTAATTAAAGCCGAAGAATCTAAAGCAGAAATAAAGCTCAATGAATCTGCTTCAAGATTGCTAGCCAGGTAAGCTGCAAAATTTTCTTTCTTACGGATATTTTGAAATTTAAGTTTTACAGGTTCCTGATTTCCCGCTTTAATTAAATTAACAAGCGTTCTATTAGTCATTCCTTTTTTTAAACGATATCTACCTGGTTTTAAACTGGTTGGGAAGTTCATCTTGCCAGCAGCTACAGCAAATGATGAGGTGCTATTTAAAATATCCCTCTTCTTCATTTCAAATATCAGTTCATCATAACTCTGACCAGTTTTAATGTACAGGTATTTCTGATTCTCGGTAACATTTGGTGCAAAATAAACCTGGTATAGATTTAATGCAAAGTAGCCAGCAACTAATATAATTATTACAGCAATGGCAATAACTGCCTTTTTACCTGTACTCATTTTCTTTTTTTCTACTTCAGTCATTGTTTATTGTTGTTCTTTATTCGAAAGGGTAATATTAATTCGGGTACCAATTGCAACTTTACTAACAGAATCGGCTGGCATTGGATCTTGTTTGGTTATAACGGCATTGGCACTATCAATGATACTTCCTTCGTAGATAATATTTCCCAAACTCAGGTTCGATCCTTTTAGGCTAAATTTAGCCTCATCAACTGTTAATCCAATTAATTGCGGTACATCAACTTCCTCACTACCTCTGCCATCGCCTAAAACTAAATTAATTCGCGAGCCTACGGGAATAATATCACCAGCTTGAATTGGAGAACCACCAAATGATGCTTCCAGAACAACATCCTTACTTACATCGGGTTTGTAGGTTGTATCGCCCAATTTCAATCTCGAACTTTCTATAATGGCTTGAGCTTCTCTCAATGTTTTAAATGCAATATCGGGGAATTTTGTATTTGGGGTTTTCCCAGCGTTTATAGTTAGATAAACTGTTCTGTTATCCTTTACAAACGTATTTGGATCTGGATCTTGATCAATCACAATTCCTCCTGGCTGATCCATGATGAAGACCGAATCAACTTCATATTTTAAACCTGCATCTTCTAGTTTTTTAACTGCTTGTTCAAATGAAAGACCTTTAACTTGTGGCACATTTAGTCCCTGACCGTGTTTGGTATAATATCTTAAACTAAAAAAAGCAATAAGGAGAATACCCACAACTGTTAAAAATGCGGCTAAAATGTTGTTTCGGAAGGATTTTGTTTTTAAATAATCTATAAATTTAGACATGAATCTTTAATTCTGGTGTTAAGCGTACAAACTCAAATGTAGTTAATTTAATAATCGAATAGCGATTTCTGGTTTATTGAATTTATCTGCTTTGAGCAAATATAATACCATCAATTACCAATTCCCTTCATCAAAATTAAACAATGCTCAAAGATATTTATATTTTTGAGTATATATTTATTATCAATTTCTATTTAATATAAGGAATTTTCAAATGAGAAAAACTATTGCATTGTTAACTGGCGGAACCACAGGCGAATGGGTTGTTTCTGTAAAAAGTGCTGCAACAATCGCTCAAAATATCGACGCTGATTTATATGATGTTTATAAAATTATGCTAAATGACAAGGGTTGGTTTTATGAGCCTGCTGACTCTGTTAAAATTGAAATCGATAAAAATGATTTTTCACTAACACTCGATGGTCGTAAAATTAAATTCGATGGTGTGTTTATTGCTATTCATGGCTCTCCTGGTGAAGATGGAAAGCTACAGGGGTATTTTGATATGTTGAATATTCCTTACACCACTTGCGATGCTTTGACATCATCAATTACCATGAATAAAGGTTACACTAAAGCTATTGTTGAAGGAATTGATAATTTACACACCGCAAAATCGGTCCAGATTTTTAAAAACGGAAATTATGATTTGAAACAAATTAAACACGATTTGAAATTACCATATTTTGTTAAGCCGAATAGTGGGGGCAGTAGCATAGGCATGAGCAAGGTTAAACATGCCGATGATCTGGATGCTGCTGTTGAAAAAGCTTTTCTTGAAGATAATCAGGTATTAATTGAAGAGTTTGTAAGTGGAAGAGAATTTTCTATTGGAGTTTATAATGCAAAAAGCCAGATTACGGTTCTTCCGACAACGGAAGTAATACCAGCTAACGAATTTTTTGATTTCGAAGCAAAATATACGCCTGGTGCTACGCAAGAAATTACACCAGGTAAAATGAATGATGAGGAATATTTGAGGGTTCATCAAATTATCAAAGATGTTTATAAAAAGTTGAATTGTAGGGGAGTTGTTCGTGTAGATTATTTTCTTGAACATGATACCAGCAATTTTTATTTCATTGAAATTAATACCATTCCTGGCCAAACTGCTACAAGTTTTATTCCACAGCAGGTTGCTGCGACGGGCATAACCTTAAAGCAATTTTACACAGATTTAATGAAAGAAACGCTTAACTAATCTCTTAATGGATATTCAGGAACTTATTGATAGGGGATTTGCTGTAAAAGAATATCCAAAAGATAAAATTGTTTATCAGCCCGGAGCATTACCGAGATATGTTTATTTTATTAAAACAGGTGAAATAAGAATGGTTACGGTAAGTGAAGATGGTAAAGAATTTATTCAAGGTATTTTTAAAGCTGGACAATATTTTGGCGAGCCTGCTTTAATAGTTGATAGGCGGTATTTAGCTTTTACCATTGCAAATAAGGATTCTGAAATTATTTCAGTGAATAAAAGAGATTTTTTTAACTTGATCGAAAACACTCCAGGTTTTAGCACTAACCTCATTCAAAAATTAAGTAACAGGTTATTTTATAAATCGATGATGTTGGAGGAGTTAGCAAATGAAAAAGCTGAACATCGCTTATTTACTATTATCAATTACTTATTATGTGATATTGAGATCGGCGATAGCTTAAAAGTAACCAGACAGGAGCTTGCAGATATGACAGGGTTACGCGTAGAAACCGTAATTAGAGAAACCAAATTACTTTCCGAAAAAGGATTAATTCAGACCAAAAAAGGTAAAATTATTCGTTTCCAATAAAATAAATAATGATTTAAGTTTTTTGCATAAGTATGATGTAGATCATAAAATAGCCAATTTGTAAGCTTTAGATTTGCACCATTATACAAAACAATTATGACTGAATTAACCAAATTTCAAGCTTTTACGCAGTGTAAATGTCCTCGATGCCGTAAAGGTGATATTTTTACCGGAAGTGCGTACTCCTTTAGGCTTCAAAAAACTAATATAAATTGTCCCGTTTGCAACCTCAAATTTGAGCGTGAGCCTGGTTTCTTTTATGTAGCAATGTTTGTGAGCTATGCGATGAATGTTGCAGAAATTATTACGATAGGAGTAGCTTCTTATGTTTTGGGATTAGCTTTGGTTTATGAAAACTTATGGTATTATGTGGCGTTTATTCTAATTGGTGTTTTATTGTGTTCGCCTATTAACTACAGATATTCGAGAGTGATACTACTTCATTATTTAACCCCGGGCCTGCATTATGTACCAGGGAGTGGAAATAAATGATAAAGAAAAGCCTTGAGGGCTTTTCTTTATCATTTCATAGGATGTTGAACATATTCAGACAGTCCTTGTACCTTTCCATCTTTTATTTTAAAATCATTATACAATTGAATAGTATCAACCTTGTTATCTTTGGTAGTGGTAACCTGTTTGTACCATAAACTAACCCATTCTTCAGTTTTATCTTTATTGATTACAGATGCCATGTCTTCCATTTCAATATTAAAACTTTTCATTTTGGCGAATTCTCCCTGAATTTCGTTTAAAAATTGAGATTTGGTTCCCTTGAATTTATAACCATCGAGATGAAACCAAACACTATCCTGTAAAAGCTTTCCCATACTGGCGGTGTCCATGTTTTCAAACGATTTAATCAAGTTGAGTGCGGCCATTGCATTCTTAGATTCTTTATTCATTTCCCAACCTTGCGTTTTTTTGAAAGTGTATGGGTAATTTGTAGTGTCGGCTGATTGAACATTGGTAGTTTTAGCCTCTTTATTCTGACAAGCTGCGAAAAGTATCGCAATAAGAAATAATGATGAGATTGTTTTCATAATAATTTATTTAGTTATTTAAATATAATAAATAACTGAAAATTAAACTATTATATAATTTTTATGTACAAAAATTTACACTTTTAAACAGTTTTTTTATACATATTAATTGCTCCAAATATGAAATTTATAATTGGTAAAATTTGAAGCGCAATAAAGATGTAAAAAACAGCATTAATCGATCTTTCATTTCTTTCAAAATAAGCGGGTGAACCTTGATTTGAAATTTCAACTAAAGCCAATGATCTGTTAAAGTTGTAACTAATGAAGGCAATAACTAATGGAAATAAGAATATAGTTATAATATGTAACCATGTGATACTTTTTATAGTGAGATAGCTATCTAAAATTTTATAAAAAGCTGCAAAAATTAATAGCCCTATTGCATGAAACCTGAAAAAATGGATATTAGGAATAATAAAGTAGGTATCGGTTATATTAAATGTTAAATCGAAAGGAGGAATGAAAAATGAAGCTACTAACAAAAGTGTAGCCATTAATAGCAGTAAGTTATATGGTTTTAAAATTAATGACATTCACAATTTTTTAATGATGTTAACAAGTTCCTTAACCTTATCTGTGTTTGTTAATTCGTATTGATATTCGTCTTCAATACTTCCCATTTTAGTTTCACTATTCCTAAACTTCATTTTACTTGGTACATTAGTTTTACATGAAGCATGAAACGATGTGGCTCCTGAAATGTTAATCAGTTCTTTAATATTATGGATGTTAATGCCGGCGCCAGGCATGATTGAAATCCGACCATTAGCTTGTTTAATCAGTTTTGCCAAAGTTTCCGCACCCTGAATTGCGGAATTGGCACTACCTGAAGACAGTACACGAACAATACCTAATGCAATCAAGTCTTCTAAGGCCAAACTCATATCGTTGCTCATATCGAAGGCTCTGTGAAAAGATACGGGGAGTGGTTTTGCAAGGGCAATCAATTCGGCGCAACGCTGTTTGTCAATTGTTCCATCAGCGTTAAGTATCCCAATCACTATGCCGTCACAATTTAATGTTTTACAAACCTTTACATCTTCTTTCATTAAGTCGAACTCAATGTCAGAATATAGGAAATCGCCTCCTCTCGGACGTATAATTGGCCAAACTTCTATGGTTAAATTTTCCTTAGCCAATGCTAATTGTCCGTAACTTGGCGTAGTTCCGCCTTCAGCTAAATTATCACAAAATTCTACACGGTTAGCACCACCGATTTGGGCATTCAATGCAGATTCATAGCCATTCGCACAGACTTCTAAAGTTCCAGGCATATTCAATTATTTTTAATTCTCGTTAACAGGTCCTAAAACCTTCCAGCCACTGTCTGATTTGAAAGTATTAAGTCTTTGAATTGATTTTCCCCCATCTGGAAACCAGCAAATTTCAGTGATGATATAGTGGTGGTTATCTATTGGTTCTCTATGGAAAGCGCTTTGCAAGCCAGTAAAATCGGGAAACCCATGTTCCTGTAAATTATTAACAAATGATAACTCTAAAACCTCAGCCATTTGCTGAATAATTTCCTCATCCTGTGGCATACTGGTTGAAGACAGCATCAGTTTGGCTTCTTCTTTGAAATCTTTACATGCAATTGCAGCATCTAAATTTTTCTGACTGTAAGCCTTCTCCAGAGATAGAATTGCACCTTCAGGTGTATCTAAGTCGGCTTTAAAATGATCTACGCCTTCATCAATATAAAGGCCAATGCCACTATCAAAAGCTGATTTCTCCTCATTTGGAATTCCATCCCTTATTGCTCTTATGGTGTAGCCTCCAATTAACCTTCCGTTTTCCAGAATCATCCAATCAGAAATCAAATTCCGATCAATACCAATTTTCTGATTTAACTTAACTGTGGTTACATCAACAGGTTCATTTCCAACTGTACCGTATAAATTTCCTTCAGCATCAAAATGCGGTTCAGTTAGCCAAATATGCTCGCCATTTTCTCCATCTATTATCTTTACCTTAATTGAAAAATAAACCTGGTAACTTTGAGGATTTTCCAAACTCTGTTCGAAATACCAAAGTGTTAAGTTGGCTTTTTCAATTGCCCAATTCATTCGTTCGTCTTCATTGGAAACGTACATCATATCTGGTTCGCCCTGACGTTCTTCTACGTTTTTTTTGCCGAAAATTTTAGAGAGTAATCCCATTCTTTAATGGTTTTTAGGTTTGAATCTGGTGGAATGATTTTTTTTAATAATAGCTGCTTCCATTGATCAGCAAATCTTGCTTATCGGCATTGCATACGGCATAACTAAAGCCTTGCTGAATGGCATAAGCTCCATATTCTCCTTTTTTATTTATGGCTAAAAAACCAACCTGGATATTTTTAGCTGTTTCAGGTTTCTTTTTAATAATACGCATTACGGCTTCTTTGCAAGCTGCCTCTGGAGTATAACCTTGGCGCATTAATTCGACAACTAAAAACGAACCAACATTGCGAACTACCTCTTCGCCAACTCCTGTTGAAGTTGCGCCACCAATTTCATTATCAACATATAAACCAGCTCCAATGATTGGGCTGTCGCCGATCCTGCCATGAAGTTTGTAAGCCATTCCACTAGTTGTGCAAGCGCCAGAAATATCCCCTTTAGCATCAATAGCCAACATACCAATGGTATCGTGATTGTATTGGTTGCCAGGTAATTTTTGAGGTGCGGCTTTATCATAAAGCTTATTCTCAATATTCATAACAGGCTCGTAATTAGCCGTTTTTAGCCATTCCTTCCAGGCTGTTTCACTTTCAGGGGTTAAAAGATTTTCTTTTTTGAAACCTTGTTCTAAAGCAAACTGCAAAGCGCCATCTCCAGCCAGCATCACGTGGGGCGTTTTTTCCATTACCTTACGTGCCACAGAGATTGGATGTTTTATGTACTCCAACGCCAAAACCGCACCACAATTACCTTGTTCATCCATAATGCAGGCATCCAAGGTTACTTTACCATCTCTATCAGGTAAACCGCCATAACCTACAGATTGATTGGTTACATCAGCCTCTGGAACCCAAACACCTTGTTCAACTGCATCCAAGGCTTTTCCGCCTTTCGAAAGTACCTTCCAGGCATCAGCATTTGCAGCAATACCGAAATTCCAGGTAGAAATTACAATTGGTAGCGTAGCTTTTATACTTAGTTCTGCAGAAATTGTATCCGCTATGCTTGTTTTGTCTATAGCTAATAATCCGGCAGAAAGGGCAGAGGCTTTAATAAATTTACGTCGGTTGAACATATTTGGAATTACGGAAAATTGTTTAATTGTTGAAGTTGTGAATTGAAACTTTTAACTAATGCTAAATTTATCAGCATCTTTTAAGAATGGAAACTGACGCCTGATTTTAACGAGTTCTTCGTAATTAATGCTGAATGTATATAAGTCTTCATCCTCGGGTTTATAATAAACAGTACTACCGTAAGGATCAATACACATAGAGTGGCCACTATGATAAATTTGGTTTCCATCGTGCCCAACACGATTTACAGCAATAACATAACTTTGGTTTTCTATTGCACGGGCAGGAATCAAAGCTTTCCAATGGGCTGAGCGTTTGTCTGGCCAGCTTGCTACGAGCAGTAAGATATCATACTCCTCATCTACGTTACGCAACCATACAGGAAAGCGTAAATCGTAACAAATTGCTAGTCTTATTTTCCATCCCTTAAGCTCAACAATAAGTTTATTCTTGCCAGGGCTAAAGTTTTTGTCTTCCTCGCCTAAGCCAAATAAATGTCTTTTATCATAGTATTTATGATCGCCATTTTGTTCCATCCAAATCAGCCGATTATAATAGTTACCATCCTCTTTAATGATCAAACTTCCTGTAACCACACAATTGTATTGATAT
Organism: Pedobacter sp.; assembly: GCA_004210715.1. Lineage (GTDB taxonomy): Bacteria > Bacteroidota > Bacteroidia > Sphingobacteriales > Sphingobacteriaceae > Pedobacter. The sequence goes on along the minus strand of SEDB01000001.1, from coordinate 21,242 downwards.
GCCATTTTTTGCATCCACTGCATGGTAAAACCACCCATTTCTTCGGCCAGGGCTTCAGAATTCATACTAAAGCCGCTGTTAAACATTTCTGGTAAAATGATTAAATCGGTCTTTTCCCGAACGCCCATGGAGAGTCTAAGAGCCAGATTTTGTAGGTTTTTTTCTATGTTTTCCCAAAAAAGATAGGCCTGAAAAACGGTAATTTTCAGGTTTTCTATTTGAGTGTAAACAGGTGTTTCCATATGTTTAGTATTACGGGATGATTAAACAATTTTTAATTTTTCTGCTGCCAATTCGAGGGTTGAGTTTTCTTTGGCAAAGCAAAATCTAATAATTTTATGGTCTGTTGCTTTTTGGTAGAATGCCGAAACAGGGATGGTGGCAACTCCAAATTCTTTGATCAGCCTCATGCTGAAATCAGTATCTTTTTCATCGCTGATTTTGCTATAACTCGCACATTGAAAGTAAGAGCCATTACAAGGCAGTAATTCAAAACGGCTATCTGCTAAAAGCCTTCTAAAAAAATCACGTTTCTTTTCAAAGAAAGCTGTAATTCCAATATAATTGCTTGGTTCTTTAAGGTAATTGGCAATAGCTTGTTGCATCGGACTATTAACGCTGAAAACGTTAAATTGGTGTACTTTTCTAAATTCTTTGGTCAGCTGCTCTGGAGCAAGGCAGTAACCCAATTTCCAACCTGTAGCATGTAAAAGCTTGCCGAATGATGCAATAACAAAACTTCTTTCTCTCAATTCGGGAAAAAGCATCACACTTTTGTGTTTCTGCTCATCGTAAATTAAATGCTCATACACCTCATCGCTAAGGATTAAAATATCCGTTCCGTTTACCAATTTGATCAGCTGCAGCATATCATCTTCAGATAAAATACTACCTGTTGGGTTTTGAGGAGAATTTAGAATGATCATTCTGGTGCTCGAAGTGAACAGCTTTTTAACCATATCCCAATCAATGCCATAATCTGGAGGTGTAAGCTCATAAGTTTTCACTAAGCCACCTAAAAGTTTAATGGTTGGGGCATAACTATCATAAGCTGGTTCGAAAATAATTACCTCATCGCCAGAATTTATAATGGCTGCCAAAGCCGTAAATATAGCTTGGGTTCCACCGGCAGTAACCGTAATTTCTGTTTCTGGATTATATTTTACGTGATATAAATTCTCTACTTTTTCGGCTATAGTTTCCTTTAAAAGTATATTGCCTGGCATTGGAGCATACTGATTATAACCATCTTGCATGGCTTTATTCACCAATTCTGTTAGCTTTGGATCACAGGGGTAATCTGGAAAACCTTGCGATAAATTAATGGCATTGTGTTCTGCTGCAAGTTTGGACATTACCGAGAAAATGGTTGTACTTACGCCAGGAAGTTTCGATTGTATATTCAACATGATATAAGCGAAAATAGCAAAAAAACTTTAACGAATAGTTGATAATAAGTTAAAGATGCTTTAAAGGGTTATGAATGGAAGAATCCGGAAAGCCGCCTACATTCAGGCGTTTTTATTTATGTGATGCATCTTTCAGCACATATGATAGAACTAAGTAAATCTGAACTATAGTTAACTTGTTGAACAAAACTAATGTCCAACCACCGCTGCATCAGCCGATGCCTCGATTTCAGTTTTGATAAATCTTTTGCCAATCGATAAGCAAATCATAGCGATAAAGGCTGCTCCAGTCATTACCAAAGGCATTGGGATAACCGAATGTTCGCTAAATAAACTTACCATTACTGATGCCAATGCGCCTAAACCCATTTGTAAGGCGCCCATTAATGCCGATGCACTTCCTGCATTTTTAGTGAATGGTGCTAAAGATAGTGCTGCAGCATTTGGATTGATAAACCCCAAACAGCATAAAAACAACGCGATAAAACCAATTGTTGAATATAAATTAAGCCAATCGTTCAGCGCAAAGACTAAGAATATTAAGCTAAACAAACATTGGGCTAGAAGTGCCCAGGTTACGATTTTCTTACTGCTGAACCATTTCAAAATCAAACTATTAAGCTGACTAGAACCAATGAAAGCCACAGATAGTAAAGCGAAAATCCATCCATATCCAGTTTTGCTTACCTCATAAATTTTCATAAAAACCTGAGGTGATGAGGAAACATAAGCAAATAAACCTGAGAATGTAATCGAACTTATCAAAGCATAAGTAGAAAACTGAGGTTCTTTCAAAACTGCTAAAAAGCTTTTGAGTATAGGTTTTGGTTTTAATGAATAATTTGGATCAGGTTTATAGCTTTCAGGAAGTTTAAAAATAGATGCCAATAATATAAATATTGCCATAAATCCTAAGAAAACGAAGACATATTTCCAGCCCAATGCAGATATCAGATAACCTCCAGCTGTTGGTGCTAGCATTGGAGAGACAGCAATAACCAACATCAATGAGGCAAATACTTTTGGACTTTCTTCTACTGAAAATAAATCGCGAACCATTGCTACCGAAGCAACTGCAGTTGCACAACTTCCAATAGCTTGAACAAAACGCAAAATGATCAATTGATTAACATCGGTCACGGCTAAACATAAAAAAGACGAAACAATGTAAAGTGCCAGGCCAAAATAGAGCGGTTTCTTACGTCCGAACTTATCTAGCAAAGGGCCATACAAAAGCTGTCCTGCAGAAATTCCGATGAAAAAACTAGATAGCGAGAGAGCAACTGTAGATTCTGTACTTTTCAAATCATTTGCAATATCTACAAATCCAGGCAAATACATGTCAATTGAAAAAGGGCCAAGTGCTGCCAATGAACCTAAAATAAGTATAAGATAAAAGTGCTGTTTCTTAGCCATGTTTTGTTGATTTTTCAGAGGCGCAAAGATTGGGAGATTATCTCTGCAAACCTATTTTTAACGTCCAAAGATTGTAAAAAGTAACGTTTTTAAAATTTCATGCTTAAAAAGTAAATCTGAGTTGATTTATATTTAGATTTATAGGCTATGACTTTTAAAACTAAAGAAAGCCGTTTACTTCTCGTTCTGGGAAGTTTTTTTGTGGCAAATGCAATATTATCAGAATTTATTGGTGTGAAGTTATTCAGTGTTGAAGAAACATTAGGATTCAAAAAGTTTGATATCAACTTATTTGGTGTGCCAAATTTATCATTTGTGATGTCGGCAGGTGTGCTCACCTGGCCAATTATTTTCATTATGACAGATATCATCAACGAGTATTTTGGCGTAAAGCAAGTCCGGTTTCTATCAATTCTTACCTCAATATTAATTGCTTTCGCTTTCCTGGTAGTTTGGGGATCGATGCATTTAAGTGCTGCCGATTTCTGGGTTCATCAAAATATAAACGGTGAAGATTTGAATATGAACAATGCCTTTGCAGGTATTTTCGGCCAAGGTATGTGGATTATTGTTGGATCAATCATTGCATTTATTGTTGGTCAGCTGGCTGATGTTTTAATTTTTCACCGCATTAAGAAAATAACGGGGGAGAAGTCGCTTTGGTTGCGGGCAACCGGTTCAACTGTAGTTTCTCAACTGATAGATAGTTTTGTAGTAATTTTTATTGCTTTTTATCTTAATCCTCAGTACCATTACAGCTGGCAAATGGTGGCCGCAATTGGCTTGGTTAATTATACCTATAAATTTATAGTAGCTATTTTGATGACACCAATTCTTTATATTGTACATGCAATAATTGATGGTTATTTAGGGAAAGATTTAGCAAGGAAACTGACAGAAATGGCAGGTAGAGGATAAAATAAAATAACGCAAAAGGTCGGACTCGCTCCGACCTTTGTACTTAACAACAAAACAAATAAAAAATTAACCTTTAAAAAATCTTAAAGCGCAGCCAATTCTTCTGCATATATATTTTCGGCAACTTGCTCTTTTTTGTAAATCTGTCTGCCAGTATAGGCCACAAAAACATCTTTATCCAAAAGCAAATCGCGGTTTTTAATTAAACTTTCCAATTTTACGGTACCAATTACATATTTATATTCACTAGCTGCGTAACGTTCGCTGATGTTATCAAACTCCAGCAAGCTGACTAAGTCTTCATCGGCAAAACGTAAATAAATTTCCAATAAAATATCTTCTGTGTGTTTTACACCATTCTCTGAGTGGTATTTTTTATACTCATACCGATAATCATAACGTAGCGCAGCAATATCAGAGAGTACAGCAGCACCAGTTGGATGGCCACCAGCACCTTTCCCAAAGAAGAATTGCTTATCAGCAAATGCTGCCTGAACGGTTACCGCATTGTACTCATTTTCAACATTGTAGAGAAAATCGTCTTTTGCCACCAGCTTAGGTAAAACATAAGTAACGATGTCTTTTGTATTTACTTTACGTGCTGTTGGAACCAACTTAATCTTAAAATTTTTCTCTCGGGCATATTTAATATCATGCTGAGATAAATTCTGAATACCGATGTTCAATATCGCATCAGGATTTACAAATAAACCATAAGCATGTGCTGTTGCAATAGCTAATTTGTATTTCGGGTCGTAACCACCAACGTCTAAAATTGGGTCGGTTTCTGCAAAACCTAAATCCTGTGCTTCTTTTAAAGCTGAATCATAGCTTTGATTTTCGTTAAAAATTTTTGATAGAATGTAATTTGACGAACCATTAAAAATGCCGCTCAATGCATGAAATAGTTCATTGTCATAATATTCTTCTAAATTTCTAATGATTGGAATACTTCCACAAACTGCACCTTCGTAAAGTAATGATGTACCATGCTTTTGCTGTAGATCTACCAGCTCCTTCAAATGCGTAGCAATCATCTTTTTGTTTGCAGAAACTACATTTTTACCGTTTTTAAGTGCTGTGGTAACAATTTCGTAGGCTGCATCAGCATCATTAATGAGTTCTACTATCGTGTTGATTTCCGAATTATTCAGAATCTCATTTTTATCGGTTGTGAATAAATCCTTATTCAGCGTACGTTTCTTTCGTGGGTCTTTAATCGCTATTTTAATGATTTCAAGATTTAGGTTTTGGCTTTGGATAATATCCAATAAACCTTGTCCAACAACTCCGAAACCAAATAATCCGATTTTTAAATTTTTACTCATGGTGTTTATAGTATCAAGTAGCGAGTATCAGGTATCAAGACTTAATACCTAATGTTTCGTCACCAAATTTTTTGTATTTTTATTTTTGCCACGGAAACACAGATTTACACGGAATTAGATTCCTTATTTTTCCGTAATTCAGTATTTCCATGGCTGATTATTTATTTTATTTCTTTTGGGTTTTAACCCTTTACCTTTCAGGCCGTATGCTGCAGTTTGAAAATTTTCTTATCTCTGCTTTCCTTAATGAAGTTTCCGATGATGTTGGTTAAAGCATTTGTTTCGATTAGAAAACCATCATGGCCATATTCTGAATGAATGGTTGCAAATTCAGCGTCTGTAATATGATCAGCTAAGTATTTTTGTTCAGATATTGGAAAAAGGAAATCATTTTCAATTCCAATTACCAAAGTATTCGCTTTGATCAACTTCAAAGCTTCAGCTATTGATTTACGATTGCGACCGACATTATGACTATCCATTGCTTTAGTTAAGTAGTAGTAACTATAAGCATTAAAGCGATTTATCAGTTTTTCTCCTTGATAATTTTGGTACGATGATGCCCTGAAATGATCGGTTTTATCATTTACGCTCTCAACTTGGGTGTTGCCGTAAGCATTATAAGTTCTATAACTTAAAAGTGCAATGCTACGAGCTGTTTTCAAACCTTTACTTCCTCCATCTGGTTTATTGGCGTAAAAAGTTCTATCGGTTGTAATGGCTAAACGCTGACTTTCGTTAAATGCAATTCCCCATGGAGAATGAACAGCATTCGTAGCTACCAAAATTAAATTTTCAATCCGGTTTGGTTCAATAATTCCCCATTCTACTGCCTGTTGACCACCTAAAGAGCCACCAATTAAAAGTTTAACATTACCAATTCCCAAATGAGCAGCCAATAACTGGTGTGATGAAACGAAATCGCGAATGGTAAACTGTGGAAACGATAAATAATAAGGCAATCCTGTTACAGGATTAGTACTTAGCGGATTTGTAGTTCCGTAGTTAGAACCCAAAACATTTGCACAAACGATGTAATGTTCGTTCGGATTAAACAAAGCATTTTGACCAAATAAACCTTCCCACCATTCAAAAACATCAGCATTTGCTGTAAGCGCATGGCAAACCCAAATTACGTTGTCTTTATTGGCGTTTAATTTTCCAAAGGTTTGATAAGCAATTTGCAGGTTGCGGATTTTTTTTCCGTTTTCTAATTTAAACTGTTTAGGGTAACTATATGTTGATGATGTGCTCATTATAAAATTGTATTGTCGTGACTTAAAATAGGAACTATGCTTTGAAATTATCAGCAGTATAGCTAGAATTAATGATTGAAAAAGCCTGCTCAAAATCTGCCTTAATATCATCTATATGCTCAATACCTACTGAAACCCTTAATGCATTTGGTTTAACACCTGCAGCCAATTGTTCCTCATCACTTAATTGTTGGTGCGTTGTAGCTGACGGTTGAATAATCAAAGTTTTCGCATCGCCAACGTTTGCCAGGTGCGAAATCAATTTCAAATGATCGATGAGTTGGGTTGCACTTTCCTTATTGCCGTTTAGCTCAAAAGATAAAACAGCTCCAAAACCATTGCTCAAATATTTTTTAGCCAAATTATTGTATTTGCTGCTCGCTAATCCAGGATACGAAACCTCTTTAACTGCAGGATGATTTTCTAACCAGGTTGCCAATTCCAAAGCATTATCTACATGGCGTTGAACACGAAGCGACAAAGTTTCTAGGCCTTGTAACAAAAGGAATGAGTTGAAAGGAGAAAGAGCTGGGCCCAAATCTCTTAAGCCTTCTACTCTGGCACGAATTATAAACTGGATATTGCCAAATGGACCATCGACTCCAAAAACATCACTAAAAACTAAACCGTGATAACCTTCGGATGGTTGGCTAAATTGAGGGAATTTTCCATTACCCCAATTGTAGTTACCACCATCAACAATAACACCGCCAATGCTTGTTCCATGACCGCCAATCCATTTAGTGGCAGATTCTACAACCACATTTGCACCATGTTCCAATGGTTTAAATAAATAACCGGCTGCACCAAATGTATTATCAACTACTAATGGTAAATCGTATTTTTTAGCAATGGCTACAATTTTTTCAAAATCAGGAATACTAAAAGCTGGGTTTCCGATGCTTTCCAGGTAAATTACTTTTGTTTTATCAGTTATTTTTTGTTCGAATTCTTCAGGGAAATCAGGATTTGCAAAATCTACATGAATACCTAAACGCTTAAAAGAAACTTTAAACTGGTTGTATGTTCCACCATAAACATGCGATGAAGAGAGAATACTGTCTCCAGCCTCCAAAATATTATTTAAAGCAATAAATTGTGCTGCTTGTCCAGATGCTACTGCCAGTGCGGCTACACCGCCTTCCAAAGCAGCTACACGTTTCTCAAAAACATCGTTAGTTGGATTCATAATCCTTGTGTAGATGTTTCCAAACTCTTTTAGTGCAAAAAGATTTGCACCGTGTTCGGCATTTTTAAAACCATATGAGGTTGTTTGATAAATTGGAACAGCTCTAGCGCCAGTTGTTGGGTCTATTTCTTGACCAGCGTGAATTTGTAAAGTTTCAAATTTATATGTAGTTGACATTATTTTAGTTTTAAATGGTATGCAATTTGATTATTCAAATGGATAGGTTAAACCTATAGTGACGTATCTCGATTGATCGAGACCTTCCAGTTTGAAAAGAAACAAAAAAGGAAGTTTTTTAAATTACCGTATGCAACAGCACATACAAGTAATCGCCTGCATATCATAACAAATGAAAGAAATAGATGAGTTTTCTACTTTGTTTACGCTGGGTTCGCTTTGCGATTGAAGATTTAATGTTTTCATCTTTTTAATTTATATCTCCAAATAACACCATGTTACTCGGTCAGGAATTGGCACCTTCTCTTTCTGAGGGTTGCCAGTGGGTCATTGAGCCAGTCTCTCGCCACTTCTTTATAAATCAATCCGATTAAGAATTGACTTTTATTTAGTTGTTCACCAAATAATATTTCAAATGTCTGAAATTTATTTTAAACAACAAAATTAAATTCTGATTTATTATGAAATAGCTGCGAATCACATTTGTGATTCTAATTCAAAAAACAAATAGTTTGATATAACATAAAATTAACCTCAAAATTTTAAGTTTGTAATACCGATCTAATCATGATGAAAAAACTAAATTCTATTTCTCTGTTATTGCTTATGGCGATTTCAGGTTTAACCGCTCAAGCCCAATTTGGTGGTTTAAAAGATAAATTATTAAAAGTTGGGACAGCCCAGGGCGCAAAAGCACTTGGGGTTGATAAGTTCTTAAAGCAGCCAGCCGCAATTACCACTTCATTTGAAGATGTAAATCGCGAGGGCGAAAAAATGCCCGATTTTAATGCAAATGCTAAATTTCAACCATTGTACTTACTTCCTAAAAATACAGATGGTGGTTTCGTTTTATGTGAAGGCTTTTACGAAATGACCAATAAAAGCTATTGCCTAAAAGCTGGGACATTTGCGCCTTCAAAAGGCGATGGTTATATGTATGCACAAGTTTTAGGTGCAAAAGAGGAAATTGTAGTTTCGGTTTTAAAAAGTGCAGAAAAACATCCTGATGTAGAGCAACATGATATTCAAATTTTGCTTTGGACGATCATTGCCAGAACAAAATTTGCAGATTATGCAGGTACAGTGAAACTTACAGCATTGAAACTTTTAACACCAAAACAGTTAACCCAGTTAGAAGGCGGTGCATTAGGGGTTTTACCTTTCGATGTTATGGAAAAAGCCAAAGATCAAATTCCTTCTGGAATTAAAGCAGTTTTCGAGGCCGAGAATAATATTCGACAGCTCGTTTCTTCAGGTAATTACACCTATGCCGATATGGAGAAGTATGCAATTATTGCTGGTATGGCACCACCAAGGGCAGATGTACCAAGTGGCATTTGGACTAAACATCCTGATGGTTATTATGTGCGTTATTTTCCTTCAGGATATGCCATAACCAAAGTTCAGGTTTATGTTCCTAAAGAATTATTGTCTAACGGAAACAAAATTATTTACGATGCAGCTGGCGATATTGCTTGTCCTGCAAATACTGGTTCGCAGCGTTTGGCACAAACAAATGAGCCAATAAATGCAAATTATTCGGCGAAGTTGGTAACGGTTTGTAATCCGAAGTAAATTTAGAAAATGACCTGGATTGTAATTCTTCGGAACATTCAGTCCCGCTTTTTGCTGTAGCCCCGATGAAAAAATCGGGGGCTGCCGCGGCCAATCGGGTTTAAAAAGAAAGGGCAGTCTATAAACATTACTTGATGGTCGTCATTGCGAGAAACGAAGCAATCTTAATACGCTAAACCTAACAGGTTAAAAGTTAATCGTTCCCCGCAACGATGTGCTAGCTACCCCAGAGCCTGCTCTAAATCAGCAATAATATCATCAACATGTTCCAATCCAACTGAAATTCTTAAAAGATTTTTTGGTGTTTTACTGTCAGGTCCCTCAACAGAATAACGGTGCTCGATTAAACTTTCAACACCACCTAAACTAGTTGCCTGAGCAAATAGCTGAACTTTATTAACTACTTTGTTTGTGGCCTCTACATCGCCCTTGACCAAAAACGACATCATTCCACCAAAATCTTTCATTTGTTTTTTAGCAATTTCATGCTGAGGATGTGTTGTTAATCCTGGGTAAAAAACAGCCTCAACTTTTGGGTGATTAACTAAATATTGGGCAACTAATTTCCCATTTTCGCAATGGCCTTTCATGCGGTAAGCCAAAGTTTTAATACTTCTGCAAAGTAAAAAGCAATCAAATGGCGATGGAACTGCACCACCGGTTTGCTGAACATTTTTAATTTTCTCCCAAAGTGCATCTTTTTTAGCGGTTACTAAAATACCGCCCAATATATCACTGTGGCCACCTAGGTATTTTGTGCTGCTGTGCATTACGATATCAGCACCAAGCAAAATCGGATTCTGCAAAATTGGAGAGGCAAAAGTGCTGTCGCAAGCCAGGGTAATGTTATGGGTTTTAGCGATTTTTGAAATCTCTTCAATATCCGTGATCTTTAATAAAGGATTTGATGGCGTTTCAATCCATATTAAAGTAGTGTTTGGTTTTATACTTGATTTGATCAAATTCAAATTTGTTTGATCAACAAAATCAAATTCCAAAGTTTCATTGAATATGGTTAGCAGCTGCTTTTTAATGCCCCAATACATATCATCAGGAGCAATAATATGGCTTCCAGGTTTCAAAGCCTGAAATAAACTCATGCCACAATTATTTCCTGAGGCAAAAGCTGCGGCATCTTCTCCGTACTCTAATGTAGCAACAGTGTTTTCTAAAGCAGACCGGTTTGGATTGCTCACACGACTGTACATATGCCCACCAGGATAGCCACCCTGTTCATCCCGAAAAAAAGTTGTAGATAAATTAATTGGCGGAGTAACATCTCCTGTAATGTTTTTTACAAGATTAGAGGCGTGAATAGCAAGGGTTTCGGGTTTCATGATGATTTTGATTATATACGATTTAAACGCAGCGCAATTTAATAATTTGCTGCTAATTTAAGGCTCGTAATTGTTTTGGCAAGATTTATGTATTCAGTTTCCCGAAAATTAAATTAAACTAAAATGAAAAGATTATTTATAGCTATCGCGATAGCATGTTCTACTTTAGTAATGTTACAAAGTTGCTCATCAACTAAAAATGTTACAACAGGTATTAATGGCGGTAGAGGTACAGTTACTGGTACCTGGGTGTTAAACAATGTTGCTTTAGAAGGTTTGCCTGATCAAGCTGTTCAAGGTTTATTTGGAGAAAAATCGTATAAATGTTTCCAAGGCAGTACCTGGAAGTTAACCAATAGCGGAAATGGTTCTTACACTTTACCAGCATCTAGTACTTGTGGTGCAGTAATGCAAACTATTTTCTGGTCGTCAACTCCATCAGAAGAAACTTTCCAATTTAAGAAAATATTTGAAGGCGATAAAGCAAAAAACGTGACTGAAGGTTACCGTTTGGTATTAACCCAACTTTCTAAAGGAAGTATGGTAATGAAATCGCCAATTGAATTTGGTGGAAAAACTGCTAACATCGTGTTAACTTTTTCTCCAGCAGTAAATTAAAATTACCTACGAAAAACATATATTGAAAGCACTCCTGAAAGGGGGTGCTTTTTTTGTTTTCAATAGATATTCATGGAATATTTTTTCTCATGGAAACACAGAAACGACGGACAATATGTTTCTGATTCCGTGAAAATGTTCGTTTCCATAGTTACCGAAGATCTAAAATCTGTGTTGATCTAAATTCTTCTGTGATTAATAAAGATCAAAATCTGCGAACCTGTGGCAAATAGAACGTTTGTTACAAGAAAATGATTTTCAAATCGCCTCAATATTGTATTTTTGTTCAAAATAAATCAGGAATGAATACAACTGAGCAAGTTGAAAAAATATTAGCTGATACATCATTATCAACTGAACTACAAAGCATAGCACACAAAGTCCTTAATAAAGAACGAATTACTTTTGATGAGGGTGTTTACCTTTACGAACATGCAGAATTGGGTTATCTAGGGGTTTTGGCTAACTTCATCAGAGAAGAAAAGCATGGCGATACGACTTATTTCAACCGAAATTTCCATTTAGAGCCTACAAATCTTTGCGTTTACGATTGTAAATTCTGTTCATATTCTCGTTTAATTAAGCAAAAAGAAGAGGGCTGGGCTTTAACAATGGAGCAAATGCTCGATATTGTTAAAAAATACGATGATGAACCAGTTACCGAAGTTCACATTGTCGGCGGTGTTTTGCCGCAATACGATGTTGCATTTTATTCAGCACTTTTTACTGCAATTAAAGAACATCGTCCAGATTTACACGTGAAGGCTTTAACGCCTGTTGAATACCATTATATTTTCAAGAAAGCTAAGATAGATTATGCTACAGGCATGAAATTAATGAAAGATGCTGGTTTGCAATCTATGCCAGGCGGTGGAGCAGAAATTTTTCATCCCGAAATTCGCGAGCAAATTGCAAAAGATAAATGTACTGGCGAACAATGGCTGGCTATACACGAAGAATGGCATAAATTGGGTATGAAAAGTAATGCAACAATGCTTTACGGTCATATCGAAAAATTCTGGCACCGTGTAGATCACATGGAAAAGCTCCGTAACTTACAAGATAGAACCGGCGGTTTCCAAACGTTTATTCCTTTAAAGTTCCGTAATCAACATAACCAAATGAGCAACGTTGCTGAATCTTCAGTGATTGAAGATTTAAGAAATTATGCGATCGCCCGTATTTATATGGATAATTTCGACCACATTAAAGCTTATTGGGCAATGATTAGTCGTGAGACAGCTCAATTATCATTAAATTATGGAGTTGATGATATTGATGGAACGCTGGATGATACCACAAAAATTTACTCAATGGCTGGCGCTGAAGAGCAAACTCCTGCAATGAGTACCCGCGAATTGGTCAACTTAATTAAGCAGGTTGGCCGAAAAGCAATAGAACGCGATACTTTATATAACGTGGTTACTGACTTTGAAAACGTGGTTTTTGAAGAAGAAAAAAAACCGCAATATTATAAGTTACCAGTCGTAAATTAATGATAGAATGAGTGAATTATGCAATACGCTTATTAACATTCACTCATTCAAAAATTAATCACTCAATAATTTTCAAAATGAAGCAAATTTATATTATCCGCCACGGCGAAACGGAACTTAACAGACAAGGCATAGTACAGGGTAGAGGTATAAATTCTGACTTAAATGATACTGGTAGAGCGCAAGCTGAAGCATTTTATCAAAAATATAAAGACATTCCTTTCGATAAAATTTATACTTCTGATTTAAAACGTACCTGGCAAACCGTTCAGAAATTTATTGACTCTGGATTGGAATGGGAAAAACTTTCAGGTTTAGATGAATTGGCCTGGGGCATTTGGGAAGGACAACCAAACTCAGAAGATGCCCGTGATGCTTTTCGTGAAATGTTACAATCTTGGGAAGATGGTAATTACACAGCTCATTTTGAGGGTGGCGAAAGTGTTCAGGATGTTTATGAACGTTTGAAACAACCAATGGAGGTTTTATCGACCAGACCTGAAGAAGAAACTGTTTTACTTTGCATGCACGGTAGGGCCATGCGTGTGTTTCTTTGCTTGTTGCTTGATAAACCACTAAGAGAAATGACTGAGTTTCCGCATCAAAATACAGTTTTATATAAAATGGGATTTGAGGATGGAAAATTTACTGTGCTAGAGTTTAATAGCGCAGTACATTTGGATGGTCTGGTTTTTGGGTAAAAAATTCTCATCGCAAGGCAACCAGCAATTTTAATACGAGTTGATAGTAAACGTTTTAAGATTGCTTGATACCTCGAAATGACTGGAATACTTTGAAAAATATTAAAATAAAACCTTGAATAAAATTAAAATATCGGCAGTTGCCTACACCAATACAAAAGCCTTTATTTACGGCTTACAAAATTCGGATATCATCAATAAAATCGATTTGAGTTTAGATATTCCATCAGATTGCGCAGCAAAGGTAATTAGTGGCGAGGTAGATATGGGTTTAATGCCTGTGGCTGCAATTCCTTTAGTTCCGAATGCTAATATTGTGGCTGATTATTGTATTGGTAGTGATGGGGCTGTAAATTCTGTTTTTATCTTTAGTGATGTTCCCGTTGAGGAAATCAAAACTTTAAGATTAGATTCTCATTCCAGAACTTCTAATAATCTTGCTAAAGTGTTGCTTAAATTTTATTGGAAACAAGAGGTAGATTTTACAGCAGATCCCAATTCAAAAACAGATGCTATTGTATTAATTGGCGATAGAACTTTCGGTAAAAAGGATGATTATACTTTTGCTTACGATATGGGCCAGGAGTGGAAAAACTTTACTGGTTTACCGTTTATGTATGCAGCCTGGGTCGCAAACAGGAAGATTTCTCAAGAATTTAAGAATGAATTTAACGCAGCTTTAAAGTTCGGTTTGGCGCATAGAGATGAAGTTTTACGTGATTTGCCAAAAACTGAGAATTTTGATTTAGAAGATTATTTATATCATAAACTTCAGTTCGAAGTTACAGCCGACAGAAATAAGGCTTTAAAAATGTTTTTAGGATATATTGAGGAACTGGAGAAAGAAAAAGTTTAAAATAAGTGTACCTATAAAGGTTGTAGTCGATAGAAGATTTGTAAAATTATATTAGGAAATTTCAACAAGCTCAATTTGACAATAATGATAAGAAAAGGCAATCCTTATCAGATTGCCTTATTTATTTTAATGAGTCTTAAGTTTTCCAGCTATTGTTTCCAACTTACTTTTCAGCTTATTTATGGCACCATGAAGCGCTAAATCATAATTGTTACCTAAGTTGGTTACAGCGATTGGTTCCTTTCCAGAAATTCTAGCTTCCAATAAACAGCGTTTATCATCTAAGCCATCTTTGCTGCCGTTTTCATCAGATAAATGAACTTCAAGGCGAGTTATCAAATCCTCAAATCTAGCTAAACCATCGTTAATAGCTCCTTTGATTTTATCTTCGTATTCTTGGTGTATGGTTAAGTTTTTGTCGGTATTCAGTTGTATCGTCATAATTTTAATATTAGGTCAAACAATACAGGAATAACAGCGAACTTAATGAATCGTTTTGAAATTAATTACTAAATTAATAAGGTATTGATTATGAGCACACTTTCTTTTTAAACCTGATCGGAACGAACACGAAGTAAAGTAGAGAGCAGGGCTGTATAAGCCGAAAAATATAGGACCATTCATTTCCAAGTAATGATTAATCTATTTTTTAATTGATTCGATAGGCTCTCAAATGAAAAACAATTTTTCAACTTTTCAACAAAACAGCGGTAAAACGCGTAATCGTGCTATCTTTATAGCTTTTGCAAATTAATTTCAGTTTTGGCTAAAGACACGAATAAAGAAACCCCGTTAATGCAACAATACAACGCAATAAAAGCGAAGTATCCGGGGGCACTTTTACTTTTTAGGGTTGGCGATTTTTACGAAACCTTTGGCGAAGATGCCATAAAAACCGCACAAATCTTAGGGATTGTGTTAACCAGAAGAGGTACCGGCCCAAATGGCGGTGCTTTAGAATTGGCGGGTTTCCCTCATCATTCTTTAGATAATTATTTGTCGAAATTAGTTCGGGCTGGGCAGCGTGTGGCCATTTGCGATCAACTTGAAGACCCAAAAGCAACCAAGACGATTGTGAAACGTGGTGTTACTGAGTTGGTTACGCCAGGGGTAGCTTATGGAGATAATATTGTTAATCAGAAATCGAATAATTATTTAGCTTCTGTTTTCTTTGATAAAACACAAATTGGCATTTCATTTTTAGACATCTCGACCGGGGAATTTATGATTGCCCAAGGAAACAGCGACTATATTGATAAGCTTTTGCAGGGTTTTAAACCTACAGAAGTTATTTTTCAAAAATCTAAACGGCAGAATTTTTTAGAGACATTTGGCGATCGATTTTATACATTCGGTTTGGATGAATGGCCTTACACGTCAGATTATGCAGAAGAAATCTTAACCAAACACTTTGATGTTGCCTCGTTAAAAGGTTTCGGAATTGAGCGTTTGCAAAGTGGAATCATAGCTGCCGGTGTTATTTTACACTATTTAGGCGAAACTGAACACCGCAATTTGCAGCACATAACTTCGATTAGTAGAATTGAAGAAGACCGTTTCATGTGGTTAGACAGGTTTACGATCCGCAATTTAGAATTGGTGCATTCTGCTAATGATAATGCGGTAACGTTATTCGATATTCTCGATCATACTTGCACACCAATGGGTGCTCGCTTGCTCCAAAAATGGATTATTATGCCATTGAAAGAGTTAAAACCAATTCAGGAACGTTTAGGCATGGTTGATTTTTTTGTGAAAAACGGAGAAATTCAACAAGAGTTTTTAACCCACATTAAGCAAATCGGAGATATAGAAAGATTGATTTCCAAAGTGGGTTTGCAACGTGTTGGTCCTAGGGAATTGGTTGCTTTAAAAAGAGCTTTAATACATATTGAGGCAGTTAAAAATCTTGCTTCGAGCTCTAAAAATCCTTTTCTTATTAAAATTTCTGATCAACTAAATCCCTGTTTGGCTATTCGTGAACGGATTGAAAGAGAGCTTCAGCCTGAGCCACCAGCTTTGTTAATTAAAGGAAATGTAATTAATGATGGCATTGATGAAGATTTAGACCGTCTGCGTAAAATTGCTTTCGGTGGTAAAGATTATTTGGTTCAAATTCAGAAACGTGAAGCCGAAGCAACCGGAATTCCCTCACTAAAAATCTCTTTTAACAATGTATTTGGTTATTATTTAGAAGTTACCCATACTCATAAAGATAAAGTTCCGGAGGGATGGATTCGTAAACAAACTTTGGTTAACGCGGAGCGATACATTACACCTGAACTTAAAGAATACGAAGAACAAATTTTAGGTGCCGAAGAGAAAATTCAGGCGATTGAAATTCGCTTATACAATGAATTGATGTATGAAACGGCAAGTTACATTAAACCAATTCAGCTCGATTCGTTTTTAATTGCTCAGCTTGATTGCTTGTTGTGTTTTGCTCAGTTGGCTGAAAAAAACCATTACACAAAACCAACAGTAAATAGCGAAAAAGTGCTTGATATTAAAGGAGGGCGACATCCGGTTATTGAAAAGCAATTGCCGGTAGGGCAAGAATACATTACAAATGATGTTTATTTAGATACTGATTCGCAGCAAATCATTATGATTACCGGACCAAACATGGCGGGTAAATCGGCTATTTTGCGACAAACAGCATTGATTGTTTTAATGGCCCAAATGGGAAGTTTTGTTCCAGCTAAGGCGGCTGATGTTGGCTTGGTTGACAAAATCTTTACCCGGGTTGGTGCATCTGATAATATTTCTTCCGGAGAAAGTACATTCATGGTGGAGATGAATGAAACCGCCAGTATTTTGAATAATATTTCAGATAACAGTTTGATTTTATTAGATGAAATTGGTCGCGGTACAAGTACTTACGATGGTATTTCCATTGCCTGGGCGATTGCAGAATTTTTGCATCAGCATCCCACTTCTCGTCCTAAAACATTGTTCGCCACACACTACCACGAATTAAATGAATTGGCGAACACGATGCCGAGGATTAAAAATTTCAATGTTTCGGTGAAAGAAATGACAAACAAAGTGATTTTCTTGAGAAAATTGATTCCTGGAGGTAGTGAACATAGTTTCGGTATTCATGTGGCTAAAATGGCTGGAATGCCGCCAAAATTAATTGGCAGGGCAAACGAAATTTTGAAGAAACTAGAAATCGATAGAACAGAGGGACAAAGCATAAAAGATAGTATCAAGAAAGTTCAAAATCAGGCTTATCAATTGCAAATGTTTGCCATCGATGATCCTGTATTGGTTAAAATTCGTGATACACTGAATAATTTAGATGTTAATGCGTTAACACCTGTAGAGGCTTTGCTAAAGTTGGATGAAATACAGCGGTTAATTAAGAATTAATAAAATTAACCACAGATAAAAAAGGTTGAGCACAGATAGAAATAATAGATATCTGTATATAAATTGAAATCTGTGGTTTAGCAATAAAAACCCGATGAAAAAGAAAAACTCCTTTTGGTTAATTTTGATATTGTCACTTGTTTTAACCGCCTGCGGTTCACGGAAATATACGGTTAGAAGCGATACAAAAGCTGCAAAAGCAGCAGACGCAATGGCGAATCTGAAAAGCAAACAGCTATACAAGTTTATTACAGATTGGACTGGTGTTAAATACCGCTTCGGCGGATTAGACAAAAATGGAATCGATTGTTCAGGATTTGCTTTTTTATTGGAGAAAGAAATCTACGGTATTACTTTACCTCGAATTTCCCGAGACCAGGCCAAAGCTGTTAATAAGAAAAGCGTTGATAATTTAAGGGAGGGCGATTTGGTTTTCTTTTCCTTTGGTGGAAATGATGTTGATCATGTTGGTGTTTACCTCAATAATGGATTTTTTGTTCACGCCAGTACTAATCGCGGTGTAATCGTTGATGATTTGAATTTGCCCGCTTATCAAAGGGTATTGGTAAAATCAGGTTCTGTGAATTAATATTTATCGGTTAAAACAAGGAAACATCATTTTCAAAATATGCGTCTATTACTTTTAATCTGTTTATGTACAATTACTTATTCGGCTAATGCCCAAGTTAAGTTGCTTACGCTTGATGATCTAGACAAACGCATCGCCCAAGGAAAAGATACCACTTATGTAATCAATTTTTGGGCAACATGGTGTTCTCCTTGCGTTGCTGAACTGCCAAACTTCGAGAAACTGCGGTCGGAAAATATTAAAAAGCCTCTCAAAGTGCTTTTGATAAGTTTAGATTTTAAGTCGAAACTGCAAAAGGCGGTAATTCCATTTGTAGTTAAGAATAATATTAAAGCCGAGGTTTTCATATTAGATGAACCAGATCAGCAACAATATATTGAAAGAATTGATACAAAATGGTCGGGAGCAATTCCGGCAACTCTATTTGTAAATAAAAAATTTAGGCGGTTTTATGAAAAGGAATTTTCCGAAATAGAATTGAAAAATACGCTGATAAACTTAAAATAAAATCATTAGGAAAATTAATTATGGTGTTTTTGGCTCTGCAATTATGCAAACTGAATCTTAAAATGTTAAAAGGGATACATAGATTATCCCTTTTATATTATTGTAATTTCAATATTAACGCGATTATTTCTTCTTCGAAGCAACAAACACAAAAACACCTGCTATTAAAACAATTCCACCTACATAAGGGGGCCAGTTAACTGATTTTTCTTTGTCAGCCGATATTTGAATCGGACCAGCATCAACAATTTTTTCTTTCTGCGTGTAAGTAAAGCCAGTCCATACAAGCATAATTATACCAATTGCAATTAAGATAAGTCCAACAGATTTATTCATGATTTTTACTTTATTGAACGTTTTTTCCTAATGCTTTGTTTTAAGTAAAGTAATAGACTAATGATAACGAAAATTATTTCTACTATTCATCGAAGAAATCAACCAATCCTCCGATAAAATATTCGTCAATTCCTTCTGTAAAATCCTTAAAATCTTCATCCGGAATATTGGTTTGTTTAAATTCTAAAGATGTTCCTTTTTTATCCTCATGAAGTTTAATGGTAACAATAGATGGTTCGGCTTCCTCACCAAAATACCATTGTTGTACAATTCTTTTGTTTGTTTCAAACTCGATATTTTTACCCACGATGTCACCATCCCAGAATGAAAATTCAGTTCCGGGTTCTTCTGTGAATTCAACCTCAGCGCCAGTCCAAAGTTTAATGCTGATATCTTTTGTAAGTGCTAAATAAACTTCCTCTGGTGTTGCCGGGATGTAGGTGTATTTTTTATAATCTTTCATTAAGTATCTATCTCAAATTTTTCTAATGCTGTTTTTTATTTGAAGGCATTTATACCTGTAACATCCATTCCGGTAATCAATAAATGTATATCGTGAGTACCCTCATAAGTTACTACAGATTCTAAGTTCATCATGTGTCGCATAATAGAATATTCGCCAGTAATCCCCATTCCACCAAGCATTTGTCGGGCATTTCTGGCTATATCCAAAGCAACCTCAACACTATTTCTTTTTGCCATAGATATTTGCTCTGCCGTGGCTCTATTCTCACTTTTCAACATACCTAAACGCCAAACTAAAAGCTGCCCTTTGGTAATTTCAGTAACCATTTCTGCCAGTTTCTTTTGCTGCAACTGAAAACCTCCAATTGGTTTTCCAAATTGAATTCTTTCTTTTGAATAACGCAAAGCGGTATCATAACAGTCCATAGCAGCACCTAAAGCACCCCATGCAATGCCGTAACGGGCTTGATTTAAACATCCAAGCGGACCCTTAAGACCACTAATTTCTGGAAAAACATTTTCCTTCGGAATCTGAACATTATCAAAAACCAATTCACCAGTTGCTGAGGCACGTAAGCTCCATTTATTGTGTGTTTCAGGAGTTGTAAATCCCTCCATGCCACGTTCAACAACCATTCCTCTAATTTTGCCAGCTTCATCTTTAGCCCAAACTACTGCAATGTCTGCGAATGGCGCATTACTGATCCACATTTTGGCTCCATTTAAAATATAATGGGACCCAGCATCTTTAATATTAGTTACCATACCACTTGGGTTTGAACCATGATCTGGTTCGGTTAAACCAAAACACCCCATCATTTCTCCGCTGGCCAGCTGTGGTAAATATTTTTTACGCTGATCTTCAGTTCCGTATGCATATATAGGATACATCACCAGTGAGCCTTGAACAGAGGCCGTTGAGCGAATACCTGAATCTCCACGTTCTATCTCTTGCATTAAAATTCCATAGGCAGTATAATCTAAACCAGCCCCACCATATTCAACAGGAATAGTTGGTCCAAAAGCACCGATATCAGCCAGTCCCTTTATTAAATGTTTTGGAAATTCTGCTCTTTGAGCATAATCTTCTATCACTGGGGTAACTTCCTTTTTAACCCATTCTCTTGCTGTTGCTCTAATTAACTTATGCTCATCAGTTAATAATTCATCTAATAAATAATAATCCGGAGCCTCGTATAGGTCTTTTTTTTGTGATGCGCTCATATCAAAATAATCTAATTTGGTTTAGAACTTGCGTCCATTTCAAAGGTAACAATTTACCGCAATGGGCATTATATTCACGAATAAAAAATTAATTTTGATGAATATTTCAAGATAATGGATCAGTTAAAACAAACAGTAGCTTTAAAAGATGTAAAATGTTTTGCACTTCATGGTTTCTATCCCGAAGAGCAACTCATTGGAAATCATTTTATTGTTGATTTAGATACTGTATTTTTACCCCTGGGATTTGATGATGATCTGGCTCAAACAGTAAACTATGAGGATTTGAACCAGATTATCCTGGAGGAAATGAATCATACGCAAAAATTGCTTGAAACAGTGCTTAGAAATATTATTTCAAAGGTTATTACACTTTATCCCTTTGTTGAAACGGTAAATGTGAGCATCAAAAAACTTAATCCACCAATGCCAGGACAAGTCGGACATTCCTTCGTGAAATTGTCTTATCA
>SEDB01000062.1 GCA_004210715.1 Pedobacter sp. | reverse complement strand
GCATGGCTTACCCGGTTCTCTTTAACCGTTTGCACCAAGTGTTGCTTAATTCTGTCTTGACCAATGATTTCTTTAAACTGCATTTGGTGCAAAATAAGAAATAGATATGAGAATTTTGAAACAGATGTGAGATATGACTAAAGCTCGAGCTTTTATTACCCAACTTTATTTCAGGAAGAGGTTAACGAATTACTTTAGTTGTTCTGCTCCATTATTAAGTGAAGCAGATTAAAGAAAGTTTATTAGGGGAGTAAAATAATGCTATTTAACAGAAAATTTGACCTTGATAATTTCAAATTAAGATATTTAAAATGATCTTTTACGGTTTTAAGGTGCCGTTTAATCCGCTTCAGCACATCGAAAATCCAAATAAAATTGTATTCTAAAATAGGTTCAATATATTTACACCCTCAATTAACTAAATGAACCTCTCTAAATTTATTTTCACATCTTTATTTACGTGTTTTACTTTTTTTGTTTTTGCTCAAGAAAAAGCGATTAAAATCATTGTGCTCGATCAACAGAAAAAACCCATTGAAAATGCAAATATCCAATTACTTGAGGCAAGTTCAAAATCTTTGATAAAAGCCAATTTTACTGATAAAAATGGATCCACTACATTTCCTGAACCAAAACGAGCGCAATATTTTTTCCGTATTAGTGCAGTTGGCTTTATCACACAGGAAATCGAAATCCATTCGCCTTTTACACGCCAATTGCTAGAAATTATTTTAAGTTCAGCAAATAGAAATTTAGAAGAAGTAAGTATTGTTGGCAATAAAGAATTTGTTCGGCGTAGTCAAGGTAAAACCATTGTGAATGTTGATGCCGCCATAACCAATGCGGGTACAACCGTTTTAGAAGTGCTTGAAAAATCGCCAGGCGTAATGGTTGATCGGAGTGGAAACATTAGTTTGCAGGGCAAATCGAATGTTTTGGTTATGATTGATGATAAACAAACTTACCTGACAGGAGCCGAGCTGAATAACTTATTGGGCAATATGAGTTCATCACAGGTTAACCAGATTGAGCTTATTGCCAATCCATCTGCAAAATACGATGCCAGCGGAAATGCAGGAATTATCAATATCAAAACAAAAAAAAATAAACAAGAAGGATTTAATGGCTCAATCGCAGCTACACTGGGGCAGGGTAAATATTACAAAAATAACAACAGTATAATCCTCAATTATCGCAAAGGTAAGCTTAATGCATTTGCCAACTACAGCGCCACATTAAATAAGAGCTATACCACTATTGATGCTGATCGACAATATTTTAATGATAATGGAACCGTATCTTCTATTTTAGATCAAGCATCCCTATTTTCAGGCCATACCCAAGGTCATTTGCTGAAAACAGGTGTGGATTTTTATGCTTCGGAGAAAACAACAATTGGCCTAACTTTAACGGGTAATCTTACCAAACGTAATGGATTTAGCGAAGCACTTGCCAATTGGAAGAGTGGCAAAGGACAAATTGATTCAACAATTGCAACTTATACTACTACAGATTACAAACTTAAAAATGGTGCGATCAACCTCAATTTCAAACATATTTTAGATAAAAATCAAGAGATTTTAATTGATTTAGACGCTTTAAAGTATGTAGTTGACAACAACCAAACGTTTAGAAATGAGCTGCAAGAAACTGGTGGTTACGTAAGAGAATCAAAAGCAACCATTCCATCAACTTTAAACATATTTTCAGCGAAGATAGATCACGTTATTAGATTCGGAAAGGATCGGAAACTGGAATCCGGATTTAAAACTTCCTCAATCAGTACGGATAATATTGCTGCCTATGACAATTTTGAGGGCACTACTTTTTCTGAAGACCTAAATAAAAGCAATCATTTTTTATACAAAGAGGCGTATCAAAAGTTGAATCCGTACGTGTTCATCATTAACAAATACACTTACCAACGCGGAAACCCATACTTTTTGCCACAATACAGCTGGAACATGGAGTTAACCCATCAATTTAAACAATTATTAACCACTACCATCTCCTATAGTGTGATCAAAGACTATTTCTCCCAGCTTTTTTTATCAGAAGGTACAGATATTTTAGTTTATACTGAGGGAAATGTAGGCAAAATGCACAATGTTGGCGCATCAGTTTCATTACAAGTTTCTCCATTCAAATGGTGGTCGATGAATGCGCATAGCGGTTTTAATTACAAGCAATTGAGTGGCTACCAAAATGTGAATTACTCCTCCTCTATTAAGCAGTTGTTGTTGAGTTTAACCAATCAAATGAACATTAATAAGAGTTTAAGCGCTGAAGTTTCAGGCTACTATATCACAAAAGCCAGAAATGATCTACAAGAACTACTATATCCCATGGGGCAGCTTTCTGCCGGCCTTTCGCAAAGCATTTTCAAGGGAAATGGAAGTATAAAACTTACCGCAAGAGATATTTTTCACACGCAGGTATTGAAGGGCTTGACAGATTTTCCTGGTGCCAATGAATATTTTGTTTTAACAAGAGATACACAAGTGTTTAGTTTAGGCTTTACTTATCGTTTCGGAAAACCTTTAAAGACGGCAAAAAGATCTAGTGGTGGGGCTTCTGACGAGATCAAACGATCGGGGCTTTAAGCTCAAAAAAGCCATTTATTAAAAAACCTTACCTTTGGACTTTTTAACTTTCGCTGTGGCTGCTGTTCAAAGCATGAATGCCCTTGCGCAAAAAACTTTGGTATGGCTCGAATTTTGGCATTTGATTATGGAACGAAACGCATCGGCATTGCAGTAACTGATCCTTTGCAAATTATTGCAACAGGACTGGATACTGTTCATCCTAAGGATGCCATAGACTATATTAAAAAATATCTACTAACCGAACAAGTTGAAGCCTTTGTCCTAGGAGATCCTAAGCAGATGGACGGTTCGGATTCTGATTCCAAACAGCATGTTAAGGGTTTTTCTACCTTGTTAAAAAAATCTTTTCCAACGATCCCGCAGCACTGGGTTGACGAAAGATTTACCTCGAAGATGGCACATCAGGCCATTATGCAAAGCGGCTTAAAGAAGACAGACAGACAGAACAAAGATCGGGTAGATACCATTGCTGCTACGATCATTTTACAATATTTCATGGAAACCCACCGTTTATAATCGAATACATGAGCCTGATAAATGACGATTTACAACAACTGCTGATTAATTATTGCGAACCGGAAAGCGAACTGCTTCAACATATCGACCGCGAAACAAATCTTAAAGTTTTAATGCCAAGAATGCTTTCTGGCCACTACCAGGGAAGAGTTTTAAGCATGCTGAGCAAAATGGTTTCGCCAAGAAGGATTTTAGAGATTGGCACCTTTACCGGATATGCTACACTTTGTTTAGCTGAGGGCCTGGTAGCCGATGGCATGATCTACACCCTGGATATTAACGCCGAACTGGAAGATATGGTTCGAAGTAATTTTGCAAAATCACCTCTAAATCCGAAAATCAATTACATTTTAGGTGATGCAACCAAAACTGTGAATGAATTAAATGAAACTTTCGACATCGTTTTCATTGATGCTGATAAGAAAAATAATGGCACTTATTACGATTTGATTTTTGATCGCGTTCGCCCCGGGGGGATCATTATTGTGGATAATGTACTATGGAGTGGAAAAGTACTTCAAAATAAACAAGACAAAGACACCAAGAATATCACTAGTTTTAATGATAGAATAGCTGCAGATGAGCGGGTTGAAAAATTAATTTTACCTGTAAGGGATGGACTATTTGTGATCAGAAAGCTCGGTTAACAGCATAATTGTGAAATCGTTTAACTGAACCGGAATACAATTTTTCATTTCCAGCAGTTAAGCACTTAACCAATAAGAATGAAAAATATATTTACTTTTTGCCTTTTACTTTTAAGTGTAATTACAGCCAAAGCGCAAGACACAGAAGACTATATTAGCGAACATGTTGAAGTTGCTCAGGAATTGATGCGTGATCATAAAATTCCGGCCAGCATTATTCTTGCAGTTGCCATTCATGAATCAGCAGCGGGAAACAGCCGGATTGCGCAACACCTAAACAATCATTTCGGTGTTAAAGGCCCTAATAACAACGAGGAAATCCGATCGGCTTACCGAGATTATGAAAGTGATGAAGAATCATACAATCACTTTGTGGAACTAATGGAAACCCGTTCTCCTTTTAACAGTTTGTTTGATAAATACGATAAATATGATTACAAAGGTTGGGCAAGAGGAATTCAAAGGTCTGGTTATGCCCGCAGTAGAACATGGGCCAGCCAGGTGATTGCAATGGTTAACAAATACGAGCTTTACCAATATGATGAGCGTCCAGAAGGATATGAGGAGCCGGTTTACAAAGCACCGGTTTACCACCGCAAAAAAAGAGTGGCTTCAAAAATTTATACCGTTAAATCAGGAGACAACTTAGGGGCAATTGCCAAAAAGAAAGGAATAACCGTTAAGGCATTAATGAAAAAGAACGGCCTGAAGAAAACAAACCTAAAACCTGGACAGAAGATCAAGTTTTAAGTGTTACGTAATACGTGTTAAGTTATCACTCGAAATAACCATTAAAACAATTTAATCAATTTACCATAAAATGCATTTATCTTACCGTTTATCTTATCTGTTTATCATATTAGCTTTTGCCAGTTCATGCAGTTCACGGAAATTCTCGAAAAACAACAAACAGATTGAGAAAGCAGCCAACAAAGCCAATAACAATAGTTATAAAAGTTATAATACCTTAAGTTATATTGATGAATTTAAAGCGGTAGCTATCGAGGAGATGAATGCTTTTGGTATTCCAGCGAGTATTACCCTGGCACAGGGAATTTTAGAATCGGGGAGTGGAAACAGCGATTTGGCAAAATATGCAAACAATCATTTCGGCATTAAGTGTACTTCAGATTGGAAAGGAAAAAACTATTTTCGCGATGATGATCAAAAAAATGATTGTTTTAGGGTTTACAAAGATGCCCGTGAATCGTTTAAAGATCACTCTGAGTTTTTGAAGCGTAAACGTTACAGTTTCTTATTCCAATTGGATAAAAATGATTATAAAAGCTGGGCTCAAGGTTTAAAAACGGCTGGTTATGCCACCAATCCCAGATATCCTGATTTATTGATCAATATGATTGAGAAGTACCAGCTTTATCAATATGATCAGCCTGAAAGCGAGAAACAAAAAATCGCCCGTGAAGACCGGGTTTTCTCGGAAATCAATCAAAACATCCCGCAGGAGAAAAAGAAATTTACTCCAGTTGAAACACCGCCAGCCGGTGCTAAGCCCATTTTAGCCGATGGAACATACACTGTTGTGAAAGGCGATACGCTTTACAATATTGCAAAAAGGTTTAACTTGTCTGTTGATGAATTGAAAATGCTCAATGAAATGACTACAGATGGGATTAAGCTTGGCCAAGTGCTTAAGGTTAAATAGTGTTAATCATAAACATTGCGCACCAGATATTTGTAGTTTTGTAAACACATGAAACTTTTTGCTGCCCTTATTTTTTTTGTTGGTTTATCTTCAACCATTTTCGCACAAACAAAACCTGTGCAGGGAATCGTTATTGATAAGGAAACCAAGCAACGGTTAGCAAAGGTTTATATTTACAATATTCGAACGGGCGATGGTTTATACAACAATACCAAAGGCGAATTTAGCACTTACGCCAACCCGGGCGACACTTTAGTAGCTGCTTTGTCTGGCTATGGAGTAGATACCATTGTTTTTAAAGGTCAATCCGCAGTCTATTTCCAATTGAAATCTTTAGGGATCAGGTTAAGAGATGTGGTTATTCAGCAGAAAAGACTAAGCCCACAACAGCAATATGAAAAATCGGTAAGTGAATACCGTTACCAAACCATGAAGGGCAGCAGTAAAGATCTGTTGAATTTAGGAACTGGTGGTGTTGGTTTAGGAATTGATGCGATATATAATTTATTAAGTCGCCAAGGTAGAAATGCCCGTCATTTACAAAGGATATTAGAGAAGGATTACCGCGAAGATTTGATCGATTATCGCTTCAATGCCTCGTTGGTTCAGCAGGTTTTAAGCATTAAAGATACTGAGCTAACCGATTTCATGCAACAATACCGACCTACTTACCAGTTTGTGCTCGATGCTGATGATTATGCTTTTAATGTTTTTATTCGCAATGCATACCGAAGTTACCGGATGAATCCAAAAGCATTGCAGTTGCCACCATTGCCAAAACTCACCATAGAAAAACTGTGAAAGCGCCGATTATCATTGTTAAAAAATTACCGGCAGCCGGAATGGCTATCTTTCCATTTATTTTGCTGAAATCGGCGCAACTTAAATCCGATCCGGAGATCATTAATCACGAAAGAATTCATTTAAGGCAACAACTGGAATTGCTCATCATTCCTTTCTACATGCTTTATTTAATCAATTACTTGTTTAATTTGATCATCTACAAAAAACACCAAGTAGCCTACCGTAAAATCATTTTTGAGCAGGAAGCTTATCGCCATGAAAAAGATTTGAAATACCTCCAAAAAAACAGTTGGTTTGGGTGGTTTAAATCAATATAATACAGTGAATTTGGCATTTCAATATTTGTCAAACAGACACTCATTTTGTTAAAACCTTTTTATCTATAGATTTTTTCTTTTTCTTTGTATCCAATGAAGAATTGTTTAGCCGCCCTAATCCTTATTCTAAGTATCTGCTCCACAAAGTTATATGCACAGGTAATTGATACGATTCCAATCAATACAAAAGACCTGAATATTAAGCTAAAGCGTAGCCCTTTACCAAGCAGGCAAGGGCCATTAAACTTTGAGCCTGTAAAAATCCCTCCGTTTGTGGTAAACGCAAAGGTAAATTACTGGAAAACCAAAACTTCTGTTGGCATAAACGTAAATCAGGCACAATTTAGTGATAACTGGAAAGGTGGTGGTGTAAACTCTGTTGCCGTTGGCGGTTTGCTAAACTGGAAAGCTGAATACAATAAAAACAATTATAGTTACGTAAGTGAAGTGATTTTGCAGTATGGCAAAATCAAAAATAAAGACCAGTTGCAAAAGAAAACGAACGATCGTATTTTCTGGGATAACAAAGCTTCATTTCAATTATCGAAAAACTGGTTCTTTTTTGGGTCAGTCAATTTCGAATCACAGTTTGATAGCGGTTACCGTTATTTCAGAGATGGAAATGGCGAAGAACAACAAGTACTTATCTCCAGATTCATGTCGCCAGGATATTTAACTGAATCAATTGGTTTTGAGTATAAGCCAAATAAATATTTCTCTACCCGAATTGGTACAGGTACTGCCCGCCAAACTTTCGTATTGGATACGGCAGTTTACGATAATAAGAAAAATGTTTTCGGTGTAGATAAAGGTAAACATTTCAGAAATGAGTTGGCTTTTCAGGTGGTTAGTGCTTTTGATAAAGATATTTTTAAAAACACTAATTTGAAAGCACGTTACGCCATGTTTATTCCTTACGAAGATATTGCTGTTAAACGTATTGACCACAGATTGGATGTTGCCCTTACGGCAAAAATCAACCGTTTTATGAACACGAGTTTAACAGGTGTAATTTTGTATGATACGGATACTGATGCTAAAGTTCAGGCCAGCCAAACTTTAGCGCTTGGCTTTGCCTTTGTTTTTCCGAGGTAATTAACCTCCTCCGATTTTATCAATTTCCCAATAAGGCATGGTAATAATCTGATTGAACCCTACGCCTCTTTGTTTCAGGTATTTTTTGAATTGCTGAACCGATTTTGCCCGGCCTGTTAAATAAAAGGTTGCGTATTGCCACATTTCCCAACATTTTGGGTGCATGTTTTCCATCCACTGAATGGCTTTTTCGGCAGGTGTACTTTTATCAACTGTTACGGCATCTATCAAGAGTTTAATATGATCCAAGGCTTCGAGATTTTCTTCATCAAGTTCCAGTATCCCAAAATATTCTTCATCCATTTCAACTGCTTTTTTTCCGAGTGATTCATATAAACCAATGCTGGTTTCATCGCCAAAAAAGAAATGCTGACTTGAACCATTATTAAACTTAACCCTTGCTTTATCTACAATTAGTTTTAACTGATCGCCACGCTGGATATTTTCAGCAAAGGCATTGCCTGGTCCACGCCTGTTTAAATAAAAAATCACTTCACAGGTTTGATCTTCCCTGTTAAATCTTGATACGGTGTAGTGCCTGTATTCATTTGCATTTACCCTGAAAAGAATCTCCATACCCGGAATAAATTCCACCTCGTCAAATTCTCCTTTAAAGATTGTGCTTTTAATGTTAATGCTCAACATTTTGGTTTCTAAAACCTCCACTAGATATATTTTATTGCTGATTAATTTCTCTACGGTATTAGCCAGCCATGATGGTAACTTCGGCATTGTTTAAATTTGTTTAGTAACTTTGAG
The DNA here is from genome assembly GCA_004210715.1 of Pedobacter sp. Classification (GTDB taxonomy): domain Bacteria; phylum Bacteroidota; class Bacteroidia; order Sphingobacteriales; family Sphingobacteriaceae; genus Pedobacter. The sequence continues at coordinate 3,948 of SEDB01000062.1, read as the reverse complement.
CAAAAGTAATGGTCTAAAAAATGCTTCCTTTTACACTTAAAGGAGTAAAGTTTATATCAAAAGGATTTTTATGGCCTTAAACATTTACGATAGTTCAGATCGACATTACGTTGTTGGAAATCCCTACAATGCAATTGAATTTAATGAGCCATTGGTTAGAGAAACCCGGGAAAAATTGAGTTTTCCATTTGGCGATGCTGAAATGGTGCAAATTATATTTTCCGGGATATCCATTGTTTATGGCGATATGATCATGAAAGAAAATCGTTTACGAATTAAAACGATTGATGAGCCAGAACTGGTGGAATTACATTTTTCATTAAGTGGTAATGGTATTATGAATAACCACCTTACCAACAGAAAAATCAGCATAAAGTCTAATCAGCATAATATCCTTTATACGCCTAATTTTGATGGAACTGCCGATTTTGACCCAAGCGGGAAATATAAATTCTTCGAAATTCATTTTCAAAAAGAACGATTTGTAGACTTAACGAGCGACAGTAGTGCCTTGTTAAAAAACTTTGCGGAGCGGATTATGAATAACGAATCGGTGGAGCTTTCTGACGAACATTTGCCCATTAGTTTAGCCATGCACAATTGCATCGGTGATATTATGAATTGCCAGTTTTCGGGAGGATTAAAACTTTTGTTTTTACAATCGAAATGCGTGGAGCTCCTGGCCATGCAGGCGCAAGCATTTGAAATTGCCACAAAGAAAGTAGAGAAACCAAAATTAAAGTCTGCATACGATCAAGATCGGATTTATTATGCCAGAGAATATCTGATTCAGCATGCAAGTTGCCCGCCTTCACTTCCCGAACTTGCCAAAGTGGCCGGTATAAATGAATTTAAATTGAAACAGGGGTTTAAGGAGGTTTTTAATGATACTGTATTTGGGCATTTAAGCGATTATAGGCTATCAAAAGCAAAAGATCTTTTATCTGATAAATCCAAAGACATCAAGCATATCGCAAATGATCTTGGTTACTCTTCGGTTCAACATTTTAGTAATGCTTTTAGTAAGAAATTTGGAGTTAGTCCGGGTAAAGCGAGGTAATTAAATTTTACTAAACCTTCTTTCGTCTTTTCTTCAGGTCCAGGTAATCTACAAAGTACAGCACCTTAACCGATAAACTGTTGTTTTGTGGTGCTGATAAAATTCCGTTCAAATTTCGGTTGTAACGCTGTGTAAAATAAGAATCATAAGTTTCGGCAGCATCTTTGTAAGAAACCGAAAGTGTGCTTCCGGGCGCAAATTGCCAGGTATAAATTAAATCGATGTTAAACACGTTGTAGTTCCTATCCGTTCCGGTTAAGGCTGGCCCCTGGTAATCAGCTAAATTGCCATCAGGTTTTAAAAGATAAAATTCTTTATTTCGCCTATCGCTCCAATAATGTCTCAGTACAACTGTTAAGCCCATTAAATTGGTAAAAGTATATTTTGCATCAAACGAATTTTCGACCGTTCGTCTGTCGTACCTTGAAAAAATAGCCTGGCTACCTTGTGAGGTAACCCAGTTTACATAGTTGTAGTTGGGGTTAAAGTTTAAATCAAGTCCAAAGGCTATTTTATCATTCAAGCGAAAGTTTTGGAACAGGTAAAAGTTGTATTCTTTACCCTTAAAAAGTTGTTGCTCAAAATAACGGATGTTTCCTCCAAAATTATAGGCCTTTGCCCGATTCGGATTGATGTAAAGTCCAATCCCAAAACTTTCCGGGGCTTTATAAACCTGGCCATTTCTGGATTCATAAAAATCGTTCCGCTTGGCATTATAATTTGCATTAATTTCAGCAGACCATAAATTTTTAAACCTCACATATGAGCCAGTTTCTATTTCATAACTTTGATAATCGCCAGGATTTACCCTTCTCGAATAGGACATATTGAACCAGCTTTGCCATTCATTATACCACTTGCTTGGTTTAAAAACATTATACCCGAACCCGATCCGCTGATCCAAAAAGTTATTGTTGGTAAAAAAACCCATATCCGATGGATCAAATTTATCGTCGGCGAGCACCTGGTTGTAACTCCAGGTAAAATTGCCGCTTTGTTTTCCAAATCTTAAGGTATAACTATAACCTGTGCTGGTTTCTTTGCCACGCAAATAACTCATTTTAGCACCGCCATTAATAAAATATTTATTGCCTTTGTTGTTCAAATTAAAAAGCAAAGCACTCACATTGGCATCATAGGCAGAACCTTGTCGCAATACATTGGTGTTTATAAATGTTGCCGAACTATTATTTTTTAGCGACTGATCGAATACCAGAATATTGTAATTCGTGAGTGGCTGGGTTTCAATTTCCCGGAGATTGCCATTTTCATCTTCCACTTCAGTTTGCATGCTGTTGGTAATGGCATTAAAAATTCCTATACCTAAGCCTTTCGCCGTACGTCCAGATATTTTAGTCGCGTTTAAAACTTTCGCCTCTTTTTGATCTTTAATGATTTTATCGTTTTGCCCCAAACCTGAATAATTGTAAAAAGATGGAATGGAACCTATACGTTTGGAATAAAACAAATCACCTTTGTTAAAAAGCTCTGTTCCCTCGGTAAAAAACTGACGGTTTTCGTTAAATTTTACTTCAAAAGGCGTAAGATTTAAAATCCGGTTATCAGATTGCACCTGACCAAAATCGGGCACCAAAGTCATGTCTAAAGTGAAGCTGTTATTAATGCCATACTTTACATCCATACCACCGTTAAAACGCGAAGTAGTATTCTTTACCCCTGGAATATTTGCAGGATAATGGTTCACATACGCAGAAACATAAGGCGAGAAAGATAAACGAAGCGGCGGTTTAATATCGTTTATGCCGGTCCAAAGGCCCTCTTGATTGATGAAACCATTTACGGTTGGGTTAACGAAATTCCAGAAAGTTTGAATATTGGTTCGTTGAATTCTTCTGCTAAAATTTAAACCCCAGTTTTGGATTTCTTTGCTGGAGAAACGCAAAGCCGAATAAGGAATTTTCATTTCGCAAGTCCAGCCCAAATCGTCGATTTTTACGGCACTTTCCCAAACGGCGTTCCAATTGGGATCTTCATCGCCAACTTGTGAGTATTTAGCATCAAACTGAACACCGGCAGCAGTAACAAAAAAGCCATTTCCATTCATTTTATCGTAAAACGGATCGACAATAATGGAAATGAAATCGGCGTTCCCTATGTTGTCGCGGGATACCAGTTCGTGTGAAACACTATCCTTATCGTCATACATCCGGGCATAAACATAGACGGCCACGTCATCATAAAGCACCTTCATTTCGGTGCGGCGATCTTTTTTTTCTACTCTTCCGGGTACGGGACGAATCTCGAAAAAATCGGTGGCGATGGGTACGTTTATCCAGCAAGCATCATCTAAAACACCATCAATTTTGGGCGTTTCAATGGTTCTTACCGCTGGCAATTCCTTTTGTTTAGCAGGATCTTGGGCAGCACAATAAGAATATAAAAGTACAAAAAGTAAGAATGCCCAGCGTTTCATTTGATTAGTTTAGTGAGGATAAGACTCGCATTATTCTAAAATGTTGCACAGTTTGATAAATATTTGCCCATTGGAAATTAAAATAGATGAAGCGCAGGGCTTATGCAAATAAATTAATTCATCCTGTGCTTCGCTTGTACGTTTTGCTTCATCATTCTTCCTCTGCTGCAGGATACCGCTCCAATTAAAGGCTAGTTGGCTTGTTCTGTGGTTTTTTATTAACGTTTGGGTGGCGAGCCGTTGTACTTAAACCTGACAAAAACGGAGATATTTTTTGTTGCAGTAACTTTTAATATGCTGACATGCTGCTGAAAAATATCGAAGTGGATGGCAGGACTGAAGTCTCCTAAGCGCCATTGAACATTCATTTTCAAAAAAAGATTTTTGACTTTGAGGTGCAGCGATTTACAATCAAAATTTGATACATTTGCCTTTTATTAAAAACATTGGCTTC
>SEDB01000406.1 GCA_004210715.1 Pedobacter sp. | reverse complement strand
CCTATTATGTTTTTAACAGCTAAAAACACTTCAGAAGACCGTGTTTTAGGTTTGAAAAAAGGAGCTGATGATTATTTAGTTAAACCTTTCAACTTAGAGGAATTAATTCTTCGTGTTGGAATTTTGGTTAAACGCAGCTTAAAATCTGATGATTTAAAAGAATTAAACTCTTACAAAATTGGCGATAAAACTATCTATTTCAACTCTTTTGAATTGAAACATGATGATGGAACGATTACGCCGTTAACGAAGAAAGAAACGATGTTGTTAAAGCTTTTAATTGAGCGTAAAAACGATGCAGTTTCTCGTGAGCAGATTTTGGAAACTGTTTGGAATTATGATGTTTATCCATCAACCAGAACAATTGACAACTTCATTTTAACATTCCGTAAGTATTTCGAACCAGATCAAAAAAATCCAGTTTATTTCCATTCGATTCGTGGAGTAGGTTATAAATTCACCGATAGCCATTAATGTACAATAGTTTAGGCAGGTATGTTTTAATGGCCGTTTTTCTGCTGGCCGCATTGGTTTGTGTTTTTTACATTCAATATGAGTTGGCAGCGGTTGCAGGGTTTTTATTTTTCTTTGTAATTTGGAGTCATTTCAGGCATAGCTCTGTTTTAATGGCGTCAAAATATTTTAAGAACAATGAGTTTGGAAAAGCAAAGCTGATGCTGGCGGAAGTTCCCAATCCTGAGCGGTTATCAAAAAACCGTAGGGGATATTACGAATTTATGCAGGGAAATATGGCTTTGAAAGAGGAAGATTATGAAAAGGCTGAATATCACTTTCAGTTAGCAAGTCGTTTTCCTGTTGGAGGTAAAAACGAGAAATCGTACGTGCTGATCCATTTGGCTAACCTCGCTTTGCGAAGAAAAGATAAAGAACGGGCAGAAGTTTATGTTGCTAAAGCTAAAGAGCTTTCAGAATCATCACGTTCGAAAGATATTATCAGTAAAATAGAAAAGGAAATAGGCAAAATATAATATTCGAATTGTCATTTTGAGAAACGAAGAATCCATTTAGGAATAAAAAGGTACTTCGTTTTTTTTTTATTTATACCTCGTTTTATGCCACAATATTGGGAGATTAAAAACAAATACTCTTTTTTAGAGATGTGTAAAACTCCAGAAATTGCTGCTGATGTAACGATGCTTCCTGTTGATTTGTTGGATATTGATGCGGCCATTTTATTCTGTGATATTTTAGTAACTGGCGAGGCAATGGGTGGCGATTTGAGTTTTACTCAAGGCGTTGGTCCGAAGTTTGCAAACCCTGTGCGTAATGCCCAAGATATTGAAAACCTAAATGTAGATTGTTTAGATGAATTACAATACGTTGCAGATGCGATTAAAGTAATTCAACAACGATTGGATGGTCGTATTCCATTAATTGGTTTCGCAGGTGCACCTTTTACGGTAATGAGTTATTTAGTTGAGGGCGGTTCTTCTAAAGATTTTAAGTTAACCAAGCTTTTTATACATAACCAACCAGCATTAGCGCACAAACTTTTGGCTAAAATTGCTAAAGTAACGGCTGATTATTTAAACTTACAGATTGCTGCAGGCGTTAATGCGGTTCAGATTTTTGATAGCTGGGCGTTGGCATTGTCTTGGAACGATTATCAGGAATTCTCACACCGTTATATTCAGGAAATTATTGCAAACCTAAATAGAAAAGATATTCCTGTGATTTCTTTCTGTAAAGGAAGTTCGGTTTTTGCACCAATTATGGCAGAAGCTAAACCTGACGTGATTTCGGTAGACTGGAATGCTGATTTGTTGAATATTAAAAATGCTTTGCCAAAAGCTATTGCAGTTCAGGGAAATTTAGACCCACATATTTTATACGCTGACCAATCGGTTATCAAAGCACAGATTCATAAATTATTTGAGCGTATGCGTGGCACCGAAGGTTTTATCTTCAATTTAGGTCATGGTATTATGCCAGATATTCCTTTTGATAATGTGAAGTATGCGATTGATGTGGTAAAGGAGTTTAGGTACTAAGTCCCTAATTACTTAAAGATGACTTTGAGCAAAGCGCTTAAATTCTAAAAAAAAAATGATAGAAACCCTACAGCCATATTACTACTACTTCCTTGCGGTGCATATCGTATTTGTAATTAGTTGGATGGCGGGGTTATTTTATATTTTAAGCCTTTTTATTTACCATACAGAAGCCAACGAAAAGCCGGAGCCGGAAAAAAGTATTCTGATTAAACAGTTTACGAAAATGGAGGCAACATTATGGAAAATCATCGCCACTCCTGCGATGATTATTTCTTTATTGGCAGGTGTTTCTATGCTTACTTTGCATCCTGGTTTGCTACAAGCCGATTGGATGCATGTTAAACTTGGCTTTGTTGTAGGTTTGTTGATTTATCATTTCATTTGCCAAAACATGGTGAAGCAGCTCAAAAACAATCAGTTCAAAATGACAAGCTTTCAATTACGATTGTGGCGTGAGCTGGCTACTATTTTTATGATTGCAATTGTTTTTGTAGTTATTTTGAAAGACGCTATAAACTGGATTTATGGTCTGATTGGCATCATGGGCGTGGCTATGGCAATTATGATTGCAGTCAAATTATATAAAAATTATCGCTTGAAAAAGTAAGCTTGGAATAATGCTGAAAGGCCAAAGAATAAAGCCAAAAGGAATCGCGTCAATCACATTGTTAATCTTTCGTAAACTTGTAGATTTCTGTTGATAGTTGATACTCGCTACTTTATACTTTACCGAAAAACTATTCTAAATTTGGGCGATAAATTCCAAACACATGTTTACAAATACAGGTCTGCAAAAGACCTTACTTTTCATATCGTTTATCTTCACTTCTTATGTTGCTTCGGCACAGTTCAATCAATCTGCTTTAGAAAACAGAATCCGTCCGGATAGCAGCTTAACTAACGAGGTTCATTTTAACTTCTATAACCTAAACTTCGTTCGGAATTACGAATACACCAACGATTTTCATGATGGTTATACTTTGTACGGAACGCAGCTTCAACCTCAAATCGTTTACTATGCGCATCCGAATTTGGCGATAACGGCAGGAGCTTTTATTCGCAAGGATTTTGGTAGAAATGGCATAACTGATGCTAAACCACTATTTAGCCTAAAATATCATAAAAGAAATCTAACCTTAATTTTTGGCAGTTTAGAAGGCGGCATTCAACATAAATATATTGAACCACTTTATAATTTTGAAAGAACACTAACTAATCCAATTGAATATGGAACCCAGTTATTGGTTGAACGCAAGAAATTTAATTTAGATGCCTGGATTGCCTGGCAGAAAATGATTGAAAAAGGTGATGCTGCAAAAGAAGAAATAGTTGGTGGTTTATCTACAGAAACCACTATTACTGAA
>SEDB01000405.1 GCA_004210715.1 Pedobacter sp. | reverse complement strand
CTTGCAAAATCAGCATTAAGTTTTGATAAGTTAACGCCAGCTTTTACGCCCAAATTAAAAGTTTGTGCTTGAGATGTTGCCCAACCTACGGTTAGGAATACAATAGAGAGGATGATTTTTTTCATGTTTTTTGATTTTAAAAATTTTGTGTGTTGTTTAATTAGATTTTATAACGGTGATTTAACACTATTATGGTGCAAAGATATTCCGTATAACTCTATTTTTTTAATGCGTGAAACAAAAAAGTAATAACCTGAGCAAATATTTTTTACTTTTGCATCAAATAAAATCTGCTATGGCTAATTTTCAACTTACTTCAGAAACTGCATTTAAGGTTAAAACAAAATTCTTAAGAAAATACCGTGATTTGGCGAATGAGCCTTTAGAATTTACGCCAGGTAAGGAAGATCAGTTGGTTGAAGATTTAATGCGTTTGGTTAAACGCGATCGTACCTACATTGAATTCACCATTCAGAAAGCATTAGCCGATACCAAAGGCAACAGACTTTAATCCCATACGTTTCCTTTCTTTAAAGACATGCTTCGGCACAGGTCAAATATCTTCTTTTTAATATTTGCGCCTTTTCGTACATTTACCCTTACACAAAATGACTAATCATCCATCGGCTGTGCCAGCAATGGATTTAAATATAGGGTATGCAAAAACTAAAATATTATGTTTTAGCAGCGGGTTTGGGCTTAGCTGTAATCTCCTTTTCTTTTAAAGAAGACTTATTTCTAGTATCAAAAAACCTTGATATTTTCGCGTCGCTTTACAAGGAAATTAACATTAATTATGTTGATGATACCAATGCCCCTCAATTGATGAAAACTGGTATTGATGCTATGCTCGAAAGCCTGGATCCATATACGGAGTATGTTCCTGAATCTGAAATTGAAGATTATAAATTAAAATATGTAAGTACTCAATACGGTGGAATAGGTGCGGCAACAGTATTGATTGATGGGAAATTATTTGTAAACGATGTGAGTGAGGGATATCCAGCTCATAAAAGCGATGTTAAACCTGGCGATCAGGTTGTGAAAATTAATGGCATTGAAGTAAAAGGAAAAGACCGTACCCAGATTAGTCAGTTATTGCGTGGGCCAAAAGGAACTGCGGTTGATTTAACCCTGATGAGAGACGGCAAAGAAATCGCTAAAAAGCTAAATCGTGATGAGATCAAGCAACCAAATGTTTCGTATTCGGGCATGGTTGGCGATGGAATTGGCTACATTAAACTGGATAAGTTTTTGGAAAATTCAGGGCAGGAAGTGAAAGACGCCTTGTTAAGCATCAATAAAGAAAATCCTAAAGGAATTGTTTTGGATTTAAGGAACAATGGGGGAGGGATTTTGCAGGAAGCTGTAAAAATTGTGAATCTTTTTGTTGATAAAGACCAATTGGTGGTTATTCAAAAAGGTAAAAACGCTGAAAAAACCATCACTTATAAAACCATGTTGCCGCCGGTTTCCACCACTGTTCCTTTGGTGGTTTTAGTTAATGCAAATTCGGCTTCGGCCTCCGAAATTGTAGCTGGCTCTTTACAGGATTTAGATCGGGCTATTGTTGTTGGTCAGCGGAGTTACGGCAAAGGTTTGGTGCAGCAAACATTCAACCTGCCTTATAACAGTTTGGTTAAGGTTACCGTGGCAAAATATTACACTCCATCAGGAAGGTGTATTCAAAAACTTGATTACACGCATAAGGATGCGAACGGGATGGCTGAGCGTTTTGCCGATTCAACCATTGCTATGTACCAAACAAAAGCGGGTAGAAATGTTTATAGCGGAAATGGTGTTTATCCCGATCTATTGGTTAGTGCAGCCAAGCTGAGCCCTATAACCATTACCATGATTAATAAAAGTCTGTTTTTCAACTACGCCAATGCTTACTGGAAGAAAAATCCAAAACTTGAATCAGCAAAAAGTTTTCAGCTATCTGACGAAGATTATACTGCATTCGTAAATACATTAGCCGATAAAGATTTAACCTATCAAAGCAGAACAGAACGATTGCTTTCTGATTTGCGTGCTGAGGCCGAAAAAGAAAATAAATCTGCAGAAGTAAAATCGGATCTGGAGAATTTGAAGTATAAACTTACTTCTTCCAAAAAGAATGACATGGCCACGCATAAAGCGGAGATTAAACACGTGCTGGAAACCCAGATCGTAAGCAGGTATTTTTATGAAAAGGGAAGGATTGAACAAAGTTTTCAGTATGATAAAGAATTGGCTGCGGCGAAAACACTCTTTGCCAATCAAACCCAAATGTTAGCGATTTTAAAGGGCGATGGAAACTATAAAGTGATCGGAAAGCC
>SEDB01000404.1 GCA_004210715.1 Pedobacter sp. | reverse complement strand
TCGATAAATTTATTTTCTAAACCTTGTATACCCACAAAGCCCAAAAAGGCATCATTTCCATTTATATTTACAGTTTCATCGCTACGGTTAACACAAGGCAAATGCACCTTTGCGCCTGTTTTTTGCAGCTCGTGAACATAAACCCATCTACTGTAAAAACCACCATAATTATTTAAAACGGCCACCATAAACTCTTTCGGATAATAGGTTTTTAAGTATAAACTTTGATAACTTTCTACAGCAAACGATGCCGAATGTGCTTTTGAAAAACTGTAACCAGCGAATGAGGAAATTTGTCGCCAAACTTCAGCAATCAATTCTTCTGCATGCCCTTGTCTACGGGCTGAAATAAAAAACTTATTTACCAACTCTTCAAAAGCCAGCTTAGATCTATACTTACCACTCATTGCTTTACGCAAAACATCGGCATCAGCTAAATCCAGTCCTGCAAAATAATGGCAAACCTTAATCACATCTTCCTGATAAACCATTACGCCATAGGTTTCTTTAAGCTGCGTTTTCATTTCCTCACAGAGATAAACAACCTTATCCGGAGCATGATACCTTTCAATGAAAGACTTCATCATTCCAGAGCTCGCCACGCCAGGGCGAATAATTGAACTTGCGGCAACCAAAGTGAGATAATCTTCACATTTCAATTTTTTCAATAATTGCCGCATGGCTGGCGATTCGATATAAAAACATCCAATGGGTTGGCCTTCACGTAAAACACCATTCAACTTTAGATCTTCTTTAAAACTTTTGAAATCGTGAATATCAATATCTTGATTACAATTCTGCCCAATAATCTGAACCGCTTCGCGGATGTGGCCAATTCCACGCTGACTTAAAATATCGAATTTTTCATAACCGATTGCCTCTGCCTCGTACATATCCCATTGTACAGTTACGAAACCTTTTGGAGGCAAATCCAATGCAGTATAATAGGTAATTGGTTCTTCGGAAATCAAGATTCCACCTGCATGAATAGAACGTTGATTTGGCATGCTTTGCATATAACGGTGAACCGCTACCAGCTTTTTGTAGGTCGGATTTTGTTGATTTTCTCTTTCCCGGGTTGGATCAGTAAAACTATCTATTTCGCTTTTGGGCAATCCGAGTACCTTGCCAATTTCACGAATAATCGCCCGATCTTTGAAAGTACTCATGGTGCCCAAAAACGCGACATGCCATTTGGGATACTTTTTGAAAATATATTTCTGAATGGTTTCACGTTCATCCCAAGCAAAATCGATATCAAAATCCGGAGGACTTGTTCTCTTTTCATGCAAGAATCTCTCGAAATATAAATCTAGCTCAATGGGATCTACATCAGTGATGCGCAGACAGTAAGCGACAATGCTGTTGGCTCCAGAGCCTCTACCTACGTGGTAAAATTTCTTTCTACCCATTGCATAGCGAACAATATCGAACGTAATCAAAAAATAGGCACAATAATGTTTAAGTTCAATGATACGCAGTTCTTTTTCCATTCTCTCAATCGCAACAGTATTATTTTTACCGTAACGATATTCTAATCCTTTAAATGCAATTCTCCTAAGCAGTATTTTATCTAAAGCCTCTCCTTCTTTACAATACGAAAATCGATTTTTAGAACTTGGTTGCGGGCCAGGCTCAAAATAAGCACTCAAATCACAGGCATCAATCAATTTTTGAGTATTTTCAACAATAAAAGAGAAGCTTTCAAATTTATTTTTAACTTCATTTTCAGAAATCAAAAACTCGTTTTCATTACATTTCACATCATTTGGCACCATACTTAAAAGTGTATTCAGTTCTATCGCCCTTAAATATTCATGTAATCGATGTTCAATTTTGTTGCTTATCGTAACTGGATGCCAAACTACTAATTTCTGTCTTTGTTGAAGCAGTGAATGTTTATACAAATGGTTTAAATGCATATGCTTAATCCCAACAAATTCATTCGACTTTAAATCTCGATGGAAATTTTTTGAAAAAGCATAAATAAAAAAAACATTCAAAAGGCTTGGCGCATCATTTGGCAAGGGAGTGCCATTGATATTATGATCACTCAAAAACTCATTGAGCTCACGCATACCATCTCTATTTTTAGCAATACCAATGTATAAAAGCTGGTTATCATTTCTAAACTCAATACCAGCAACGGGTTTGAGTTGGTACGGAATATTGCCTTTCTGAATTTCATCTGGTTTTTTAGCAATCCCCTGCTTGTAACATTCTCGGATGAATTCCATTGCACCTGTTGAATTATTAATATCAGTTAAAACCAACTGATGAATATTTAAAGCACGAGCTTGCTTAACAATCCCTTTTATATTAATCGTTCCATATTT
>SEDB01000403.1 GCA_004210715.1 Pedobacter sp. | reverse complement strand
GTACAATCAATTACGGTGGACGCGTCATTATCTCCATAACCACCATCAATTACTAGATCGACTAAATTCTCATATTTTTCATGAATCAATTCAGGATCGGTAGAATATTCTATTAATTCATCATCATCTTTTATGGAGGTTGAGAGAATGGGATTGCCTAGCTCTTTTACTATACAACGGGCAATATTATTGTCGGGAACACGAATACCTACGGTCTTTTTATTTGAGCTTAAAAGTTTAGGTACATTGTTATTGGCATTGAAAATAAAAGTAAATGGACCGGGTAGTGCCTTCTTCAGTACTCTAAAGGTTGTATTATCAATCGGTTTGATGAAATCAGAGATGTGTTTAAGGTCATGGCAGATGAACGAAAAGTTTGCTTTTTCGGGTTTAATTCCGCGGATGCGGGCAATCTTTTCGATGGCTTTTGGATTGGTAATGTCACAGCCCAAACCATAAATGGTATCCGTAGGATAAATGATTAAACCACCTTTCTTAAGCACTTCAACCACCTGTTCAATGGCCTTTTCATTAGGGTTTTCTGGATAAATCTTAATTAACATAGCGTAAAAATAACAATTTAATGCTGTTGGTTGTTTAATATTCCTAATCTTTGTAATTAACAAAACATACGCTAATCTATTATTATGAGAAAAGCATTCGTCGCAATTGCCGCATTTTTAGTTGCCCTTACCATTATGTTGGGGCTTTATCATCCGTTTTTATGGTGGACATTCCTTTTTACGGGTCCATTTGTTATTCTTGGTGTTTATGATCTTTATCAACCCAAACACAGTATTGTAAGGAATTACCCTGTTTTTGGTCGCTTGAGATATTTTATGGAAGAGTTGAGACCAAAGGTTTATCAATATTTTGTAGAGAGTGATGTGAATGGTACGCCTTATAATAGATTAAACAGATCGTTAATTTATCAGCGTGCTAAAAAGGATAATGATACCATTCCTTTTGGAACGCAACTTAATGTTTATGATAATGGTTACGAATGGTTAAGCCATAGTATTGCTGCCATCTCTCATCACGAGCTTAATTCTGATCCACGTGTAATGGTTGGTGGACCTGATTGTAAAAAACCATACTCGGCCAGTATTTACAATATTTCAGCCATGAGTTTCGGCTCTTTGAGTCAGAATGCCATTTTAGCCTTAAATGGTGGTGCGAAAATGGGAAATTTTGCACATAATACGGGTGAAGGTGGAATCAGTGATTATCATCGCCAGCCGGGGGGAGATTTGATCTGGCAAATCGGAACCGGATACTTCGGTTGCCGCAATGAGGATGGAACTTTTAATTATGATGCCTATGCCGAAAGAGCAGTAACCGATCAGGTAAAAATGATTGAGATTAAATTATCTCAAGGTGCAAAGCCAGGTCATGGAGGGATGTTACCAGCTAAAAAAGTAACGCCTGAAGTCGCCCGCATTCGTTTAGTGCCGCAAGGAAAAGATATTTTGTCTCCTCCGGCGCACTCTGCATTTAATAGCCCAATTGGTTTACTGGAATTTGTTAAAAGTTTGAGAGATCTTTCAGGAGGAAAGCCTGTTGGTTTTAAATTGTGTATTGGTCGTAAAAGCGAGTTTTATTCGATCTGTAAAGCAATGGTAGAAACGGGGATTTATCCTGATTTTATCACTGTTGATGGGGGAGAAGGTGGAACCGGAGCGGCACCACAAGAATTTTCAAACTCAGTAGGTATGCCTTTGCGTGAGGGCGTTGCTTTTGTATATGATGTTTTAAATGGCTTTGACCTTAAAAAACACATCAAAATTATTGCATCTGGAAAAGTTTCATCTGGCTTCGATTTAGTGAAAAACATCGCTCTTGGCGCCGACATGTGTAATGCTGCCCGTGGAATGATGTTCGCTTTGGGATGTATTCAGGCACTGGAGTGTAACAGCAATACCTGTCCAACAGGTGTGGCGACACAGGATCAAAGTTTGATGAAAGGTTTAGTGGTAGAAGATAAAACCGTTCGCGTAAAAAACTTCCATAATTTAACGGTAGCAAGTGCGGTAGAATTGTTGGGTGCGGCAGGCTTGAGAGAACCTGCTCAATTGAGCCGTGCTTATATTAACAGAAGGGTGAGTCAGAATGTAATGCAGTCTTATTTGGAAACTTTCCCTTATATCCCTGCAGGAAGTTTATTGCAAACACCTTATCCAACCCGCTTTGAATTGGGAATGGCATTAAGTACTTCAAAAAGCTTTGCACCAACAGATTATAAGGTTTCTGCTGTTGATTATTCTCATGCAAATTCGTATAATGATACGATGAGTGATGATGGGATATAATGTTCAATATGTAGGTATTTCCCGAAAAGATAAGGTGT
>SEDB01000402.1 GCA_004210715.1 Pedobacter sp. | reverse complement strand
CTCACTTTGCGGAACATCTTCCAGCAAAATGTTTTTACCCGATTTCACGGCCTGACCGATCAAACCCTGACCAAGCTCGATGATCGGAACAAGTTTCTGACCTTCCAATGCATATTTACCTTTTAAATGGAGGTAACCGTCATCCTTAAATAAATAAACTGCTCCAATCTGGCTTTTGGTGTAAGTAACCAAAAACTCAATAATATCATCTGCTAAATGGAAAACATCTTTTTCGCCAACCATTTTAACATTTAAATTGGCCACACCAGTTTGCAGCCATTCATTTTCTTCAAGGGTATCAAATGATTTTTTAAGCGAGAACGACATCGTATTCAACGAATCAGAGAGTTCGCCAATATCGTCTTGTGTTTTACTATCCAGTTTAACACCATAATTTCCGTTAGAGATTTGAGAAGCAATTTCTTTGATCGCTGCAATACGTTTCTCCATCTCGTATTTTTTGCTCTCAATTTCTTCCTGTAGTTTAACACGCTCATCAAAATCTACAGATACTTTTCTGTAAAAAAATAAAGTGATCAAGATCGCCAAAGCAGCTGCAATTAAAATAAGTATTGGCGTATACGAGGTAAGTTTATTTAGTTCCGCTGTTCTCCAGTCCAGTAATCTTCTCTCTTCCTTAACCAGAGCATTAACCGTTTCTCTCGCCTCATCCATATACACTTTTCCTTGAAACAAAACCGTTGCATCTACCGCTCCACCCAGTTCCTTTATTTCAATTGTCGATTTAATTATCCCCATCCTTTTGGTAAGAATATTGCGAAGTGCCGCAACATTTTTTTGCTGAACAGGATTATCCTTAGTGGCAACTTCAACCTTCTTCAAAATAGCCGCGGCCGAATCACTTGCACCGTAATAAGGTTGGAGAAAGATTTTATTTCCGGTTAATAAAAAGCCTCTTTGCCCGGTTTCAGCATCTTTTAAATAGGAGATGATATTTTCAGAGTCGAGGATGACCTGATCGCTGTGTTTAACGAGTTCGGTGCTTTTGATCAGGTTACTGATGCTCACATATGAGGCTAGTGAACTGATAAAAAGAATAATTAGCGATAAGCCCAGACCTAAACGTAAATTATTTTTAAGCGTAGTTTTCATTCTATAATTTGGAGATGATTAGATTTGACTTTTGAGGATTTCTTCTTCGGTAATCGGAATAACGAAATAGAATTCTGATCCTTCATCAGGAACACTATTTACGCCAATTGTACCACCATGACGCTTAATAATTTCGGCACAGATGTAGAGTCCGATTCCCAAGCCATTAAATCGGTGGCTATTTTCTTCTACACGATAAAATTTATCGAATATTTTGTCTTGCTGCTCGGCCGAAATGCCTATTCCGAAATCTTTAACTGCAAGATAAAGTTTTCCATCTTTAATATTGATGGTAACATTAACTTGATTTGTCCCTGGAGCATATTTGATCGCGTTAGTGATGAAATTAATAACCACTTGCTCTAACCTCATTTCATCGCCGAAAACATTTTCATTGGTTGTACCACGTTTAGTGATTTTGAAATCGGGATTGGATTGCTGCAACATTTCAATGGCGTTGTTTACCATATTATCGGCACAAAAACTTTGCATGTTGAACTTCATTTTACCGCTCTCGATTTTTGAAATATCGAGCAGATCAACAATCAGTTCATTCAATTTTTCGAGTTGAATACTGGCCTTTTCCAAATGGTTTTGAGCCATTTCTTTATTATCCTTATTCAAGCTTCTTTGTAATAGCTGAATGTAGCCTTTCACACTGGTTAAAGGTGTTTTCAGTTCATGACTTGCGATGCTGATAAACTCATCTTTCTTTTGCTCGGCTTGCTTTCTAAACTCAATTTCTTCCAGCAATTTTTCCTGCACCTCATTCAGTTTTCTACTTTGCTCGTAAATGCGATAAAAAGTTTTAATTTTCAGCAGAAGCACATTAATGTCAACAGGTTTTGTAATGTAATCCAAACCGCCGCTTAAATAACCTTTGGTTATAAATTTAAGCTCCGTGTTTACAGCCGATAGGAAAATGATTGCAGTATCTTTTGCCTTGCTAAATCCTGAAATTGCTTCAGCAACCTCAAAACCATCCATATCTGGCATCTGAACATCGAGAATGATCAGAACATAATTATTTTTTAAAACCTTTTTTAATGCTTCTTCTCCAGATGATGCTGTTTCAACCTCAAAATTATGTGCTTGTAAAACTTTCTGTAACGAAATAAGGTTTTCGGGTCTATCATCAACTATAAGGATCATGTTTATTATACAAATAGGGCGCTTGGATAATTATGTTTGGTTTAAAAGAGAAAACCCTTTAACTAGTGACAAACAATGCCAAA
>SEDB01000401.1 GCA_004210715.1 Pedobacter sp. | reverse complement strand
ATCAGGCGATTATCAATATTCATGGTCGATCGGCAAAACAGCTGGTTACAGAAAAAATCTTTGAAGAGGCGAAAGTATTGCTAGCGCACAGCGCGCTGACGATAAAAGAAATCAGTTACCGCATCGGATTTTCTGAAGAAAATAATTTTAGCGCTTTTTTTACCAAACATTCTGGCTATAGTCCGAAAAAGTACAGAAATCTTCAAATGAATCTCGGTCTATAGTACATAACCTATTCATTCTAGTTCATAAACTGATCAAAAATTGTCTTCCTCTAAAGTCAAATATGCATTTTTTGCATTTGACTTTAAATTTGTTTAAATACATTTTTATTCGTTTTTCGCCTATTTAGTCATACAAAAGTCTTGTTGTTGACAATTGTCAATACTATAATTAATTTTTTAATTGTCTCTAAATCAGCTGTTTTGTCTTTTTTTGGAAGTAATGCGAACATTGTAGTTTTTTTAATACTTTTTATGTCTTTTTTAATATTTTTTGCAAGCGCAATTCGAAATACCTTTGCACTCCGTTCAGAAGAGAAAGTAACTGAAAAATTACACAAAATAAAGTGGTGATTTTTTGATGAAGGGAAAACAAAAATAACATAAAAAACAAAAAAAGCAAACTATAAAAGACATGAGATCACTTATCACCATTTTCGCAACCATCATTTTTTTCGCCTTTCAACAAACTGCTTCGGCGCAGACTGATAACGCAACTTTGAACATTCGCCTGTATCCAATACAGACTATTACAGTAAATGCTACCCAGAAATTGGTTAATTTAGATTATAAAACAACTGCTGATTACGCAACTGGCGTAAGCTCAACTCAGGCAGATCATTTGACGGTTTATTCAACTGGTGCTTTCGTGGTAAAAGTGAAATCAGCAGGTACCACTCTTCAAGGTCAAAGATCTACAATTGATGCTAGTGATGTTGTGATCACGCCAATCGCGGGTACTACTAATCAATTGGCTAATGTTACTTATAACGCACGTAACTTAAGCAACAGCGATCAGCCGATCATCACCAGTACTACGGGAAGTGTAAATAAAAATTTCAATATTACTTACAAGGCCTCGGGTGCAGATAAATATGTAGACAAATATTTCAAGACTGAAAACCCAACAGTATACACTACAGTGGTAACTTACACGATTGAGGCTAACTAATAGTCTTAATAAATTTAGATAGGGCAACACTGGAAATGTATCCATTGTTGCCTTTTTTGTATATTTGCATTTCTATAACTGCCTTTATGAAAAGACAAATCATTCTGTTTCTCCTTACCTTTTCTTTGTTTTCGTTTAAAATTTTGGCGCAAACAGGTCTATCTGTAACTCCACCGAGAGTGTATTTTACCGTAGACAAAGGGCAATCCCAGAAACAGGTGGTAACGGTTAGTAACGTCAGTAAGACTGCCGCTTTAGATCTTAGCGTTTCTTTGAGTGATTGGGATTATGATCTGAAAGGGAATAATAATATATATGAAGCTGGAAAAATCCCCTCATCATGTGCGGCATGGGTATCGGTATTACCATCATCATTCTTTTCGCTGGCTCCTGGGGAGCAGAAAGATATAGAAGTTCAGGTTTCTCCCCCTGCAGATCTAACTGATACACTACCTGTTCATACCGCGATGCTTTATATTACCCAGCTTAATCCATTTGACGATGTCAATGAGAAGGGCGCCAATATTAAGGTGGCTATAAGGACCGGAATCAAGCTTTATCAGCGTTTTCCCACCACCCGTCGTGCAGACCTTGATATCACTGGTTTTTCTCAAAAACAAAACCTGCTTACTTTGAAATTTGCCAATACCGGCAATGTCTGGGCTGACGGAACGGCAAGCTGTGAGCTGCTGGAACAAAAATCTGGCAAAAAAACAGTTTTAAAGGATATCGTTTTCTACTCACTTCCTGGTAATACCAGGGAGCTTTACTTTGATTTGCCAAAGGATTTATCGAAGGGAGATTATATCGCATCAGCCATTCTCAATTACGGAGAGGACACGACGGTAAAATTAGCCGAATTGGAATTCAAACATGAATAGATATCTCTTACTAACATTTTCTTTTTTGCTGTTGATCAGCGGGGAGATTTTTGCTCAAGCCCGTATCTCGGCAAGCAATCAGAATTATATTTCTGTAGCCAATTCTAAAGATCAGACTATTGCCAATACCTATCAGGTACAGTTGGATGTATTGGGTTTTAATCGAAACTACCCGGATTGGAGCTTGGGGATGATTCTCTTGCAACCCATTACCAACTCAGAAGGTAAAACTTTTCCTTTCAATAAACTCAAATTGAAGTTAAGTGCAGTGAATGGAACGACCTTTGCCCAAATTGGAAGTGG
>SEDB01000400.1 GCA_004210715.1 Pedobacter sp. | reverse complement strand
GTTTTGCTTTTCAAATAATTTTAAACGATATAAGGGATTTAAGAAAATATAAGCTCCTACTTTACAAGTATTGTCCAGAAACTTACTCTTTCACCGGCTTTTCTTCTTCCTCATCTACAGGTATAGGAACTGTAGGATCGGTAATAATCTCGGCATTACCTTCTTTATCTTGCTTTGCAAAAAGAACAGGATATAACATCCAAAGTGCGCCAACCATCACTAAAATCCCGGCCAGGATTTGTAAATACTTACATCAAAACTACCGAATTTGAGCGAAAAATTTTAACTTTGCAACCTTAATTTTTTGAGGTACTTGATTGATGTATAACGAATTTAAACAATTAGACCTTGCCAAAATAGGGCAAGAAATACTGGATTTTTGGAAAGAAGAAAACATCTTTGAAAAGAGCATTTCTTCACGCCCGAAATCCAATCCGTTTACTTTTTACGAGGGACCGCCGTCTGCCAATGGTATGCCGGGGATTCACCACGTAATGGCTCGTGCTATTAAAGATATTTTTTGCCGCTACAAAACAATTAAAGGTTACCAGGTTAAAAGAAAGGCTGGCTGGGATACACATGGGCTGCCTGTTGAACTTGGAACTGAAAAAGAATTAGGTATTACCAAAGAGGATATTGGAAGAACGATTTCTATTGAAGATTACAATGAAGCCTGTAAAAAAACAGTAATGCGTTACACCGATGTGTGGAATGATTTAACTGAAAAAATGGGCTATTGGGTTGATATGGACGACCCATATATCACCTACAAATCGAAGTATATGGAATCGGTTTGGTGGCTTTTAAAACAGATTTATGATAAGGGATTAATTTATAAAGGTTACACCATTCAACCTTATTCACCAAAAGCCGGAACGGGTTTAAGTTCTCATGAAGTAAACCAACCAGGTGCTTACCGTGATGTTACCGATACCACAATAGTGGCGCAGTTTAAAGCTTTAGCTGATACGTTACCAGCTTTTTTACAAGGCTTTGGAGATATTTATTTGATGGCATGGACAACAACTCCATGGACTTTACCATCGAATACCGCTTTAACCGTTGGTCCAAAAATCGACTATGTTTTAGTTAAAACTTTTAACCAATATACCTTTTTGCCAACGAATGTAATTTTGGCTAAAAACCTGGTTGGAAAGCAGTTCAGTAAAACATTCTTCGAGAGTAATGAGGCTGAAGACTTTACTAATTTCAAAGCTGGCGATAAGAAAATTCCTTACCAAATTCTTGCTGAATGCAAAGGAACTGAATTGGTTGGCATTAGATACGAGCAACTTTTAACTTACGCTTTACCACATACGAATCCTGAAAACGCTTTCCGTGTAATTTCTGGAGATTTTGTAACTACAGAAGATGGTACCGGTATTGTACACACCGCACCAACTTTCGGTGCCGATGATGCTAAAGTTGCCAAAGAAGCTGTTCCAGAAATTCCGCCAATGTTGGTATTGGATGATAATGATATTCTTGTTCCACTGGTAGATTTGCAGGGTAAATTCACTAAACATGTTGGTCCTTTTGCTGGCAAATATGTAAAGAACGAATATTACAATGCAGGTGAAGCACCTGAAAAATCAGTGGATGTAGAAATCGCGATTTTATTAAAAGAAGAAAACAAAGCTTTTAAAGTAGAAAAATATGTTCACAGTTATCCGCACAGCTGGAGAACTGATGAACCACTTTTATATTACCCTTTAGATTCTTGGTTCATCAAGGTTACAGATGTTAAAGACAGAATGTTCGACCTGAATGAAACCATCAACTGGAAACCAAAATCTACGGGAGAAGGTCGTTTTGGCAACTGGTTAAAAAATGCTAATGACTGGAATTTATCTCGCTCGAGATACTGGGGTATTCCTTTGCCAATTTGGAGAACGGAAGATAAAAAAGAAGAAGTTTTAATTGGTTCAGTTGAAGAACTTTATAACGCTATAGAAAAATCTATCGCCGCTGGTTTCCAAAAAGAGAATCCGTTTAAAGGATTTGAAATTGGCAACATGTCTGAAGAGAATTACGATCTGATTGATTTGCATAAAAACGTAGTGGATCAGATTACTTTGGTATCTCCATCTGGTAAACCAATGACTCGTGAGACAGATTTAATTGACGTTTGGTTCGATTCTGGCGCTATGCCTTACGCACAGTGGCACTACCCTTTCGAAAACAAAGAAAGCATTGATGGAAATGAAGATTTCCCTGCAGATTTCATTGCCGAAGGTGTAGACCAATTGCTGAAGTTCGCCGTAAATTCTTTGGAACACTTTACAATACTTACGCATTTTTTGCATTATACGCCAACATTGATAAGTTTGAAATTGATAAAAATAACCTAAGCAAAGTTGAAGACAGAACAGAGTTAGACCGCTGGATTTTATCGTTGTTGCAAAACTTAATTAACGAAGTTGATGAGGCTTACAATGCATACGAGCCAACTAAGGCAACTCGTGCCATTCAAGCTTTTGTTGATGAACATTTGAGTAACTGGTACATCAGGTTGAGTCGCCGCCGTTTTTGGAAAGGCGAAATGACTGAAGACAAACGTGCTGCTTACGAAACGCTTTATACTTGTTTAGAAACTTTAGCACAGTTGATGAGTCCTGTGGCACCATTCTTCGCCGATTGGTTGTACAGAAACTTAAGTGTTAACGATAAAAATGCAGAACAATCTATTCATTTAACTTTATGGACGGAAGCTGACCAAAGTTTAATCGACAATGATTTGAACGAACGAATGATTTATGCTCAGGATATTTCTTCGATGGTTTTATCGCTGCGTAAAAAATCGAGCATCAATGTTCGTCAGCCTTTAGAAAAAATCTTAATCCCATCTTTAAATGGCGATTTTGAACAAAAAATATCAAAAGTTGCCGATTACATTCTTTCTGAAACGAACATTAAGCATATCGAATTTATTACCGATACACATGGCATCGTAAAGAAAAAAGTAAGACCAAACTT
>SEDB01000399.1 GCA_004210715.1 Pedobacter sp. | reverse complement strand
CGGAAAGCAACCCCACATCAGTTTTTGAACCATATAGATGATATAGAACATATAAGTTTTGCCAGAATCCTAACCTAATCCACTTGATCAATACTTCCTCAACAACCCAATTCGTCATTGTGAAGGAAGCGTTTCCGCTGACTGCGACAATCTACTCCTTTACGGATAGCATCCCCACCTCATTTTTTGAACCATTGACACATTAAGAATATATAAGCTTTGCCAGAATCCTAACCTAGCCAAAAACCAATAGGTTACTTAAATGCTTGCCTAAATTTTACTGGCGACATGCTCGTTTTTTTCCTAAAAAGCGTACTAAAAGACTGTGGGTGTTCAAAGCCTAAAGCATAGGCGATTTCACTCACCGATAAATTTGTAGTAGATAATCGTTCTTTAGCCTTATCGATTAATTTTTCGTGAATATGTTGTTGCGTATTCTGTCCGGTATGCACCCGTAGCAAATCGCTCAAATAGTTAGGAGAAAGATTCATCAAATCGGCAATATGTTGTACGGTCAACAAACCAAGAATATGTGATTGTTCTTCTTTAAAATAATCATCAACCAATTGGTCAAATTTAGCCAGTAACTGATGATTATTGTTTTTACGCGTAAAAAACTGACGTTCGTAAAAACGGTTTGAATAGTTTAACAAAAGCTCAATTTGCGAAAGGATAATTTCCTGTGTATGCCTGTCAATATGTGCACACTCTTTGTTGATCTTATCTAATATGGTAATCAGATTCTCCTCTTCTTCTGCAGATAAATGCAAAGCTTCGTTTACAGCGTAAGAGAAAAAACCATATTGATGAATGGTGGTTGAATGCCACACAATAAAAACGGTTCACAAAGCCTTTCCAGATCTCATCTTCCAAAAAGATACAGTGATCAAGATTGATTACACTAACCAGTGGGTGCAGTGGTTCTTTTAACGACAGCAGCTGATGGAACTGAGAAATTGATTGAATGGCATTCATGCAGGTAATTTATGAAATAAAGAAAAATAAATACGGCTGCATGGTCAAAAAATGCAGCCGTTGTATGTTTACTAATCAATTAAGCCCATACTAAACTCATCATACGGCTTGCCTGTATCTGTCCCGATTGGCACAATACTTTCCAGTTTCAACAAATCTTCCGCTGTTAATTCCAGTGCTGCAGCCGCCAGGTTTTGCTCCAGGTATTTGCGGCGCTTGGTTCCGGGTATTGGAACAATGCCTTTGCTCATAATCCAGGCCAATGCAAGCTGAGAAGACGTAACTTGCTTTTCTGCCGCCAATGCTTCTATTGCATTAACCAACTCAATGTTTTTATGGAAATGTGCTTCTTGAAACCGGGGAATCGCCCTGCGGAAATATTCCTTTTTTCCATTGATGCCCCAGGTTACTTTATTTTCATCATCTATCTCCCAACCGAATTTGGTTGCAATGATGTATTGGTCACGCTTCCCGGCAATGGCTTTCGCCAGAAGTTGTTCGTTTTTAAATGGTCCGTATAGATCTGCTGTATCCAAAAAATTGCCTCCCAATTCTAAAGAACGATGTATGGTCGCGATGGCTTCCTGCTCATCTGCGGGGCCATACATGTGTCCATCTTCAAAACCCGTCATGCCCATACAACCCAATCCAATATTCGGAACAACCAATCCTTGTGATCCCAGTGCTATTTTCTTAATTTCCATAATTTTGATGTTTTAATGAGTCAAAATTCGCTTAAATGCATTCATCAATTGTTTGCAAAACCACGAATGATGTTTGCAAAGCAAGGATAAGACGGAAAAAATGGGCTGTAATATCCAAGTTCAATTTAATTTTTTTTATCAAAGCAAAATGTAAATTCGTGTTTCATTAACCATGTACGAAACATTACGACAACATATAGAAAAAACAGTTAGCCTGAGTGAGGAGGAATTTGCATTTGTTCAAGGTCACTTCTCCATCAAGAAATATAAAAAACATCAGTTTATTATCCAGGAAGGGGAACTTGTTAACTATTCTTATTTCATTCTTTCAGGTTTAACTAAACTGGTTCACAACGATGCTTCTGGAAAAAGCCATATCGTTTCCTTTGCCATGGAAGATTGGTGGGAGAGTGATTTCTACGCCTATCTTACCCAAACACGGGCAACCTTATCATTAGAGTGCATCGAAGATACTGAAGTGTTGTGTATCTCTTTGGCCAACTACCGCAAGCTTTGTGCAGATTTGCAAAAAGTGGAAGCTTTTTTTCTGGAGAAGGCACACTTTGGTAATATCGCCGCACAAAGAAGAATCTTATCGCTGCTTACTTCCAATGCAAAAGAACGTTATGCGCAATTGCTCAAACAATATCCCACTCTGGTACAGCGTGTTCCGAAATCCCTGCTTGCAGCATACCTCGGTGTTTCCAGAGAGACTTTAAGCAGATTTGCCCGTTAATGTGATCAACCGCACATCAAAATCGTGACTCATGTCAACTGCCACTGGTTTTCAATTGCTCAATTTTGTTCTTCATATTAAAACGAAAAATGATGGAAATAAGATCAATAAATCCCTGGAAATGGCAAGATCAGAGAAATTACGTGCAAGCTGTTGAAGTAACGCAAGTAAGTGGAACACTATATTGTTCTGGACAAACCGCCATTAGTGCAGATGGCATTTCGAGTAATGCAGACATGCGCACTCAAATAACCGAAGCAATCCATAACCTCGAAAAATTAATTACAGAAGCAGGATATGACTGTAAAAACATCGTGAGGTTAAATGTTTATCATACCGATACAGCTGAATTTTTTGAGTGCTTTTCCATTTTGCAAGAATGGATCATCAAACATCAAATTAAACAGGCCACCACGGTAATGGAAGTTAAGGTGTTGTTTGAAACACTAAAAGTAGAGCTGGAAGCAACTGTAGTGAAATAGATCAATCGCCCAAAGCCCTATAAACAACAACAGCCGCCTTTTGGGCAGCTGTTGTTTATGTTCGGTTAATAAATTATTTTGCTAATGTCATTGCTGTTCTGTCCGCATTGATCACATCATCAGCAATAAAAGATGCTGATTTGCGGCTCGCAAAATCTCCCAGTTTCACGTTTTTCATGTTACTGGCAATCATAGTGCTTTCCATTGCTGTACCATTTAATTTTAATACCGCATCCTCTTTAACTACAGTGTACAAACTTGTTGCAGTGGTTTTAATCTTAGCAGTTGCACTTTGACTCAAGAATAACTGCAGGTTTTTTACATCAAAATTATTGCTGGTTACCACTACCGATTGCCCGTGAGCTTCAACTCTTTCTAAATCTTTAACTGTAATATTCAATGTAACCTGTTGAGACTCCATCGAGTTAATGTAAAGCGTATTTCCATTGCTGGTTACGGAAGTTTTGCTGGCATCATAATTTTCAGAACCCTTGATACTTTCTTTATCGCCCTGTGTTAATATCACTTTTACGTTACCACTTACCCAAATGCGTTTTACATTTTTAACTGATGAGGTTTTTGCTAGCGGAGCTGAATCAGCTGCGAAAGTGGTGGCTACTGAAGAAGCAAATAATACGGCTGTTAATGCTGTTGCGAATAATGTTTTGGCTAATGTTTTCATGACTTTATATTTTAAATTTCTTAATGTTTTCTGATAATAAGACGACACTAAGTGCAAAACGTTGCAGCCAAAAACGCTGTATTATACCAGCAGCACAAGCATGTAGACCAACGCCTGTAATTCCTCGACGAAAA
>SEDB01000398.1 GCA_004210715.1 Pedobacter sp. | reverse complement strand
TTTTTTGATTATTCGTACAAACCAACTCCAGCTGCAGGTAACCAGGAAGTTTTTGCCAAACGTGGAAGCTTAAATGGTTTAACAAGGGTTTACTTTCTGGTTGCTGGAGGTACGGCTTCGGCAAGTGAATTGCTAATTAATAACCTTAAACCTGTAATGGATGTGAAATTGATTGGAAGGAAAACTTATGGTAAACCAGTTGGTTTCTTTTCTCTTCGTATCGATAAAAAGGATCTTTATATTCCACAATTCCAGACTAAAAACCAGGCTAATTTTGGAGATTACTTTGATGGTATGGCAGTTGATAAAGACGTTGCTGATGATTTAACCAAAGACTTTGGCGATGCATCTGAAAAACTCTTAGCACAGGCATTAAATTATTCTGCAACAGGTACCTTTACTTCTTATTTGAAAGATAACTCATTAAGTAGTACATCTGGTACTTCAAGAGCGTTGATTGACAGTAATAATGAGCAATTGGATCATGAATTTAAAGGAATGATTGAAACCCGAAAGCTGAAATTAAAACAGTAAAATAGCTATTGAGCCTCGATGAAAATCGAGGCTTTTTTTTTCTAATTATTACATAAAAACACTTTTAAGTGTTGTTTTTATTCCAAAATTTTGATAAGCTTGTTATATCATTAATCGTTAAAGAGAAACCATGCCAATAGAAATTGTAGAAAAGGAACATTTAGGCTACTTAAATATCATCAATGCTAAAGAAGATCACACTGTTGAATTGAAAACCAAACTTGATGAAGCACAAAGGCTTGGGAATGAATTTAAATCAAAAGCAGTTATAACTTTTAATACTACAATCGGGCCAAAGCGTGTTGATACAACTGTTTGGTCTGTTACAGAAAAATATATTCAACTTAAAAATAATATTCATATCCCAATTAAAAGCTTAATTGATATCGATTTTTAGGCTTAATTTTTTAAAGAAATAAATCATCCCGCATTTATTAACCTTTAGCCTGAAATTAATGAGTACGCTTCACAAAATCGCTTTAACTTTTATTAAATCTATCGGTCCGGTAAACGCTAAAAACTTATTGGCTTATTGTGGCAGTGCTGAAGCTGTTTTTTCTGCAAATAAGAAGCAATTGCTACAAATTCCAGGTATTGGCGAAAAAACTGTTGAAGCTATTTTAAATACTGATGCGCTTAAAAGAGCTGAAGAAGAACTTCGGTTTGTAGAAAAGCATGGTATAGATGTTCTCTTTTTTCTGATGAAAATTACCCAAAGCGGCTAAAAAACTGTTTTGATGCGCCTATTTTGTTGTATTTTAAAGGTAAGGCCGATCTAAGAATGTATTTTTAATGATATTGCAACAGTTGGCGTTCTAGGACATGGATTGGATCGGCTGTATCCTCAAATACATAAAACAGTTTCACAGAAAATGGTTTTAAATGGTGGTTTGCTTTCTGAATTTCCTACTTTAACAAATCCAGATCGACAAAATTTTCCACAAAGAAATAGAATTATTGCAGGCATTGCAGATGCGACAATAGTTGTAGAAGCATCCATTAAAGGTGGTGCTTTGATTACTGCAGAAATTGCGAATTCCTATAATAAAGATGTTTATGCTTTTCCTGGTAGAACTAATGATGTTTTTTCTGAAGGCTGCAACTTTTTGATCAAAACCAATAGGGCAGGGCTAATCAACAGTGCTAACGACTTAATTTATTATTTGGGTTGGGATAATGAGGTAAAAGAGAAGAAAAAACAGGCTCAAACTTCATTACAGCTTAATTTAACGGCTAACGAACAAAAAGTTGTTGATGCGCTTCAAAGTGGTCAACTATCTATTGATGAACTTTGCATCGCCATAAATATTCAGCAAAGTAAACTCGCGATTGTCATTTTAACTTTAGAAATGCAGGGGATAATTGTTTCATTACCAGGCAAGGTTTATAAGTTGGCTTAGTGATTATAAAAACCAAGACCAATTTTAACTGAATGATATTTTTTTGTAGGAATTGTTTTCGTTTTGAAAAATTGACTTTTCATATTAAACCCGGTAAAGCCAAATAGCCCGCAATGAAGCGCCGCGAAATGAGGACTATAGGCGATGACGGGACTGAAGTATCCATGAAAACCGAAGTGTTGATTTTAAAAAGAAATAATTAAGCCGTTAGTATCTTGCTCAATACCAAAATTTTTCAAAATTAAAATAATCAATATTGCGTTCCGCCCAATTATCAATCTATAATCCCTATAATATTTATAGATTATACAATTTAATTTCTTTAAATTTTAATATTCAAAATTATGTTTCAAATAAAATATAGTTTATAAAATACTTAATGCCTTTGCTTAATTTTGTTGCATGTGGTATAAAAATATTCTAGAAACCATTGGTAATACACCATTGGTTAAATTAAATACAATAACGAAGAACGTTCCGGGTACAATTTTGGCCAAAATAGAAACTACTAATCCAGGTAACTCGATTAAAGACCGCATGGCGGTTAAAATGATTGAGGATGCGGAGAAGAGTGGAAAACTAAAGCCAGGCGGAACCATTATTGAAGGGACATCAGGAAATACAGGAATGGGGCTGGCAATGGCTGCAATTATTAAAGGCTACAAATGTATTTTTACCACAACAGATAAGCAATCGAAAGAAAAAGTTGATGCTTTACGTGCCTTCGGTGCAGAAGTAATTGTTTGCCCAACAAATGTTGAGCCTGAAGACCCACGTTCTTATTATTCGGTTTCTTCTCGTTTAGAGCGTGAAGTTCCGAATTCATGGAAGCCAAATCAATACGATAATTTGGCCAACTCACAAGCGCACTACGAGCAAACTGGTCCTGAAATTTGGGAACAAACCGAAGGAAAAATTACACATTTAGTTGTTGGTGTGGGTACCGGCGGGACAATTTCCGGAACGGGTAAATATTTGAAAGAAAAAAATCCAAATATTCAGGTTTGGGGAATTGATACTTACGGTTCGGTTTTCAAAAAATATAAGGAAACTGGTATTTTCGATAAAGATGAGATTTATCCTTACATCACTGAAGGTATTGGAGAAGATTTCTTACCAGCAAATGTAAATTTTGATGTGATTGATTTATTTGAAAAAGTTACCGATAAAGATGCGGCCTTGATGACCCGTGATATTGCCCGTAAAGAAGGAATATTTGTGGGTAACTCAGCTGGTGCAGCAATTGGTGGTTTAATTCAATTGAAAGATAAACTGAAACCAGAAGATGTTGTTGTGGTTATTTTCCATGATCATGGAAGCCGTTATATGGGTAAAATGTATAACGAAGATTGGTTGCGTGAACGTGGCTTTTTACAGGATGAAAAGCTGACTGCAAAGTCTATTTTAGCCAAAAAAGAAGCGACAGAAATTGTAACGTTCGTTGATTTGAATACTTCGATTGATAAAATTTCCTCATTGATTAATAAAGAAAACTCTGCTGTTTTGGTTGAGGATGAATCTGGTAAAATTGAAATTATTACGCAGTACGATATTATCAACGCGATATCGGGGTAGAGATGGAAGAGGTGAGAGGGAAGATGGTTGAGGGGAAATAGAGAATGGAAAATAGGGAATGCGGAATGGGAAATAGTGGATGGGAATCGTTGCCATCTGATAATCATCATTATTCCTAAGACGGTCGTCATAAAAAACGCCCGAGTAATTTTTTACTCGGGCGTTTTTGCATGATGCTATTTTGCTTTAGCTTTTCAACTTTAAGCTTTTATCTTTCAGCTCTAAGCTTTCAACTTAATGGCTTGGCGCATCAGCATTCACACGCTTAATTTGCGCACCTAAAGCACGTAAACGCGTATCAATATCCTGGTAACCACGCTCAATTTGTTCGATGTTATAAATGGTCGATTTTCCTTCAGCAGAAAGCGCAGCAATTAACAACGAAACTCCGGCTCTAATATCTGGAGAAGTCATGCTGATACCACGAAGTTTATATTTCTTGTCGATTCCGTTAACGGTAGCACGGTGCGGGTCGCAAAGAATAATTTGAGCACCCATATCAATCAATTTGTCCACGAAGAATAAACGACTTTCGAACATTTTCTGGTGGATTAAAACATTTCCTTTAGCCTGTGTAGCCACAACTAAAACGATACTTAATAAATCTGGCGTAAAACCTGGCCATGGAGAATCGGCGATGGTTAAAATCGAACCGTCGATAAATGTGTCGATTTCATAATGCTTTTGTGATGGCACATAAATATCATCGCCTCTGCGTTCCAGTTTGATACCTAATTTCCTAAAAACTTCAGGAATTACTCCCAGCTCATCGTAACAAACATTTTTGATGGTAATTTCCGATTCCGTCATCGCAGCCATACCAATGAAAGAGCCAATCTCAATCATATCAGGCAACATTCTGTGTTCCGTTCCACCTAAAACTTTTACACCTTCAATGGTTAATAAATTCGAACCGATGCCCGAGATTTTTGCACCCATGCGGTTAAGCATTTTACAAAGTTGTTGTAAATATGGCTCGCAGGCAGCATTATAAATGGTTGTTGTGCCTTTAGCCAAAACAGCAGCCATTACAATGTTTGCAGTTCCGGTAACTGAAGCTTCATCCAATAAAATGTAAGCACCTTTTAAATCGGTTGCATCAACATTAAAGAAAGCTTTTTTGCTATCGTAAACAAATTTAGCACCTAATTTTTCGAAACCGATAAAGTGTGTATCCAATCTTCTTCTGCCAATTTTATCGCCTCCTGGTTTAGGAATTGCAGCTTTACCGAAACGAGCTAACAATGGACCAACAATCATAATCGAACCACGCAAACCGCCACCTTTAGCTTTAAAAGTTTCAGATTCAAAGAAATTTAAATCGATATTCTTCGCTTCGAAAGTGTAAGTATCTTTGTCGATACGCTCAACCGTAACGCCCAAATCGCCCAATAATTCAATCAATTTATTTACATCCTTAATGTCTGGGATATTACTGATTGTGATTTTTTCTTCGGTAAGTAAAACAGCTGATAAAATCTGTAAAGCTTCGTTTTTGGCACCCTGTGGAGTGATTTCGCCTTTTAATTTAATTCCGCCTGTTATTTCAAATGCGTTCATATATCTTTTAGTATTTAGTATTGAGTAACTGGTATCAAGTATTTAGTATCGAGTATCAAGATTGGGCGCTTAATTAAATTCTGGCTCAAACTTCTACTTTCCGCTTTTAACTTTCTCCTTTTACCTTTCCTTTAATATTTAGGTTTGTTATTATTGTTGCGTCCGCGATTGTTGTTGTTATTGTTGTTCTGACGATTCTTGCCGTTGTTGTTATTATTCGTTCTTCCCCGGTTATTGTTGTTATTATTATTCTGACGAGGATTTTGTGCCCTAAACTCAACTTTCGCTAAGTTTACACCTTCATCAAGAGATAATAAGCCACCTGATAGGTATTTCAAATCTTTAATAATCGTGTCATCGCTCACATTATCTTTATTCCAGTCAACCGTTTTACCATAATGTTTATAGGTAATTCTTTGTTGAGGATAGGGAAGTGGCTCTGGTTTTTTAAAGGCATTTTCCGGCAGTGGCTTTGGGTACGGGCTTTCCACATCAATCTGATAACCAGAAATAATGTGCAAATGGTCCCAAAGTTTATGCTTAAAATCAGCAACATCACGTAAATGTGGTTGCAAAAATCCCATCAGGTCGATAACCGCCTGGGCATATTTATTACGTTCTTCAATAGTTGGCAATTCGCAAATATACTTCACCATATTCTGAACGTTACGGCCATATTCCGATAAAATTAAATGGCTACGCGTAGTATTATAATCAAAATTCATGTACAGATAATTTAATGGATAAATCTTCCGGCGATACGAATTATGAAATAACCAGAGGAGATGAGGTTAAGAATTCACCGAAATGTCTATTGCCGGACTTTCGTTATTTATAATTCAAAGATAATTAAATTTACGATTTAAGGGTTACGATTTTATATTTTTTTGGAAATGTACATTCAGTAGTACTTTTGAACTTTCAGCCCTGCTATCACTTCAAGTCCTCCCTCGTTCCTCACTCTGGGCTTTCCGTTTTATCAGGTTTAATTAACATAGAACTGTGTTTCTTGGCTAAAGATTTAGCTCGGCCCCATGCCGTTTTTAAAAATTATTGCCATGCTAATGATATAAAATAAGAATGACAGAATAAAAGCCAATATAATTCCAATAATGATTTTATATTTTTTATCGACATTGATTAATCTAAAAGCTAAGGGTAGCGTAATTACAGGAGTTAAAAAAATCAAATACCACAATACTTTACCAATCCAATCAATAACACTCTCGCTCATACAGATACTTTACTTGTTTTTTAGCTAAAATCTATACCTTACATTACAAAGATTTCTCCGCTTCGGTCGAAATGACGACTTCTCGATTTTCCGTGTCTTCCGTGTTTCCGTGGCTAAAAATTAAATCTCATCACTATTCTTCGGGTAGTCAAAAAACACCAAATCTCCTGTTCCTTTACTAATCATCGTCCAAGATTCAAAAGGAAAAGAAATTAACACCATCCCAGCAGTTGGAATATTGTAAATATCTGCATCGCTTAATTCGTTTGCTAAATCTGTGAAGCCCGGATTATGCCCAAACATAATCACTGTATCTGCACTATCATCCAAACCATTCACAACTTTTAAAAGGGCATTGGTATTAGCCTCGTAGATAGATTCTTCATATTGAATATCATCAACATGATAAGCTTCAGCAAAGAATTTCGCAGTAGATTTTGCCCGCTTCGCCGGACTACTCACAATCAAATCGAATTTAAAACCTTTTTTTATCAAACGTTCAGCCATTTCTGGCGCATTTTCTTTTCC
>SEDB01000397.1 GCA_004210715.1 Pedobacter sp. | reverse complement strand
GAACTTCCCGAGGAACGAACCGTGATTTCCGTTTCGCCCTATACCTGGGAGAATGTAAAATATAAATTGAATGAGGCCACCAATGAAATTGCAGAAAATGTTGCAGGTTCGTTTGTTCAATATCCGATAAAATTGGCCTGGGCAATTACGGTACACAAAAGTCAGGGTTTAACTTTTGATAAAGCAATTATTGATATCGGCGATGCATTTGCACCAGGGCAGGCTTATGTTGCGCTTTCGCGTTTACGCTCGCTTAAAGGTTTGGTTTTAACTTCGCACTTGCGTGAAACTGGTTTGCAGCAAGACCAAAATATTCATTATTTCTCAAGTACAAAACAACCAACTGATGTTTTAACCCAACAAATCAGTTTGGAAAGTTATGATTTCATCAGAACTTATTTACTAGCAGCTTTTGATTTGAATTTGGTTCGTTATTACATGAAAGAACATGTAGAAACCTTCGATAAAAGCGAGGCAAAATCTACCAAGCAAAGATATGATGGCTGGACAATGGACCTTTACAAGGATTTCCAGAAAATTACGGTAACGGCTGATTCATTTGTAAACCAGCTTAAAAATCTTTTCGCACAACAAACTGAGCACACTTTATTTAATGTTTCAAAACGGGTAGATGCTGCCTTAAAATATTTCAATCCATTAGTTAAGGAAGTTTCTGACAAGCTTTTGGCTCAAATAGAAACAGTTAAGGAAGAAAAAGGAATTAAAACTTATTTAACAGAATTGCTGGAGCTGGAGATTTTGGTTTATGAGCAACTTAAAAAAATGCATAAAAGCAAAGCTTTGCTAAAAGCCATGATTGATGGTAAAGAATTTAGCAAAGCGGACACTGATGCTTTATTAAATGTTTCAGAACGTAATGAACAATTACAAAAAGCAATCCAGCTAAAAGGTCAGGTTTTGAAAGTGAAATCGGTTGTAGAGAAAAAGAAAAAAGAGCCAAAAGTAGATACTAAACTGGTAAGTTTTGAACTTTACGAGCAAGGAAAAACTTTAGAAGAGATTGCGAAAGAACGTGGTTTTTCTGTTGGCACCATTGAGGGGCATTTGGCTTATTATGTTTCTACGCAGCAAATTGATGTAACTAAGCTGGTTAAGCCCAATAAAATCAAAAATATCTCTGATGCGGTGGAAAGCCAGAAAACTAAATCTATGGCTACCATTCGTGACTTTTTAGGTAAGG
The DNA here is from genome assembly GCA_004210715.1 of Pedobacter sp. Taxonomy (GTDB): domain Bacteria; phylum Bacteroidota; class Bacteroidia; order Sphingobacteriales; family Sphingobacteriaceae; genus Pedobacter. Next base: position 2,315 of record SEDB01000397.1, on the reverse strand, counting down.
ATTATTCTTTCGGGGAGATTAAGTTGGTATTGGCGTCGTTGTTTCCATCGGAGGAGTAGGGTTTTGAGTTTAGTTTAACCGCAAAGAACGCTAAGAGAAAGGACGCAAAGAACACAAAGCTAATTTCAAAATATGGATGAGAATGAATTATCAAGAATTGTAATTGGTTTGGCAATTGAAGTACATAACGCTTTATGTCCAGGTTTACTAGAAAGTGCTTACAAGGAATGCTTATTTTATAAAATTTCGAAATCAGGGTTGTTTGTTGAAAAGGAAAAAATCATGCCCTTGATTTTTGAAGAGGTAAAATTGGATTGCGGATATAGATTGACATTTTAGTAGAGCGAAAATTAGTGATTGAACTGAAAAGTATTGAGGCATTAAATGAAGTTCATTGGCTCAAACTTTGACTTGTATGAAACTAGGAAATTACAAACTTGGGCCTGTTGATGAATTTCAACGTCACACTTTTAAAAAACGGTATAAAACGAATTGCTAATGGCTTATAATTTCTTTGTTTCTTTGCGAAAAACTTTGCGAACTTTGCGGTTAAATGGAGAAAGTTAACCTTTTAGCGCAATACATGCCTGCCAAGGCTGCACCGCTAATTGCAAAATGGATAGATTATTTTCAGTGCGAATTTAAAATCGCGAAAACCCGTTCTACCAAACTGGGCGATTACCGCCATCCCTACCGCGATAAAGGACACCGAATTTCGGTAAATTTTAACCTTAATCATTACGCTTTTCTGGTTACTACGGTACATGAATTTGCACACCTTTTAACCTGGAACGATTTCAAAAACAAAGTAAAACCACATGGTGGAGAGTGGAAGAAAAATTTCCAACGGATGATGGTTCCTTTTTTTGAGGTCGCCGTTTTACCAAAGGCGAACGCATTAGAAAACGTTACCGTTGTGTTTGCTTGGATGATAAAAGAATTTATCTTTTTAATCCGCTGGCAGAGGTTTTTGTAGTTTAGTTGTTTATAATCCATTGTCATGTTGAGCTTGTCGAAACACTTTGATTCAGATTTAAAAAGTCCTTCGACAAGCTCAACGTGACAAGCAGAAAAAAAATATTACATTTTAAGGCGGCCGTCATTACGAGGCACAAAGTAATCTTAATGCGTTAGTAATGTAGCAACAGCTGTAGGGCGCCTTTCTCCCAAAAAACAAAAAACTAATCAACCAAAAAACTAAAGCTATCTCCATCAAACAAACCTTTATCGCTCAATTTTAAATGAGGGATAACCAGCAAAGCCATAAAAGAAAGCGTCATAAAAGGAGCAATTAAGGTAGAACCTAAATCTTTAGCAAACTTATCAATTGAAGTATAACGTTCGGCAACTTCATAACCATTATGATTGCTCATTAAACCAGCTACAGGCAGCGGTAAAACCTCTTCTTTCCCCTTGCCTAGAGCTACCACGCCTCCAGTTTCTTTAATTACCAGATTCACAGCTTCACAAATGCTTTTATCGTCAACACCAACCGCAATAATATTATGACTATCATGTGCCACGCTAGATGCAATTGCACCTTGTTTCATGCCGAAATTCATTAACTGTCCGTCCAGCGCTTCAATAACCGGAATTTCACTTTCATTTTGATAAGGATAAACAAAGTCTTCAACCTTTTTAAAACCGCAATCAAAATGGTTAACAGATTCTTTTTCTGCGTTATGTTTTATCCAATCGCCAACAGTTTTACCATGCTCAGCAAGTAAAACACCATCAATGTAAGTTTGCTTTATTATAAAATTCACTAAATCTTCAGCCACAACAAAATCTGCATCATCTCCAACTTGTAATGCGCCAACATCTAATTTATAATGAAGAATCGGGTTGATGCAAGCCGCTTGTAAAACGTTAAAAATATTGATTCCTTTAGCCACAGCTCTTGCACAAAGTTCGTTAATATGACTTGTAACCAAGCTATCTGGATGTTTATCATCACTGCAAAACATCATCATTTCTGGCCAATTGTTTAATAAATCAACTAATGCCTCAAAATTTTTGGCAGCGCTTCCTTCGCGGATTAAGATTTTCATTCCACGTTGCAATTTGTCTAAAGCTTCTTCAGCAGTAAAACACTCATGGTCAGTAGAAATACCAGCATCAATGTATTGCTGCACCGCATCGCCGCGTAAACCTGGTGCGTGACCATCAACAGGTTTGCCCAGTTCATGTGCTGCTGCAATCTTCTTTAAAACTTCTTCATCCTTATAAAGTACGCCAGGGAAATTCATCATCTCACTCAGGTATTTTATTTCAGGGCGTTCTAAAAGCGCTCTAACATCATCGTGATTTAATTC
>SEDB01000396.1 GCA_004210715.1 Pedobacter sp. | reverse complement strand
TAGATTTTTTTGTAACCTAATTCCTGTAACCATCTATCGGCAACGAACTCGATATATTGGCTCATTAATTTTGCATTCATACCAATTAAGGCAACTGGTAATGCATCGGTAATAAATTCTTTTTCGATTTCTACCGCATCACTGATGATTCCGTGAACCGCTTCTTCACTTAATTTATTGCTCAACATGCTATACAACAAGCAAGCAAATTCACAGTGTGAACCCTCATCTCTCGAGATTAACTCATTACTGAAAGTTAAGCCTGGCATTAAGCCACGTTTTTTCAACCAGAAAATAGAGCAAAAACTTCCGCTGAAGAAAATACCTTCAACTGCTGCGAAAGCAACTAAACGTTCTGCAAAAGTTCCGTTTTCAATCCATCTTAAAGCCCATTCCGCTTTTCTTTTTACTGCAGGAACAGTATCAATTGCATGGAATAAACGGTCTTTTTCCTCAGGATCTTTGATATAAGTATCAATTAATAAAGCATAAGTTTCAGCATGGATGTTTTCCATCATAATCTGGAAACCATAGAAACAACGGGCTTCTGGTAACTGCACTTCACTCATGAAGTTAACAGCCAGATTTTCGTTAACAATACCATCACTAGCAGAAAAGAAAGCAAGGATATGAGAAATGAAATGTCTTTCTCCATCATTTAAATTATCCCAGTGTTTTTGGTCATCAGAAAGATCGATCTCTTCTGCTGTCCAGAAACTAGCTTCGGTCTTTTTATACATTTCCCAAATCGCCGGATATTTAATCGGCAAAAGTACAAACCTATCTTTGTTTTCTTGTAGTAATAATTCCTGTTCCATACCTGATACTTTATCTTTTTAATCAATTTAGTTAGAGCCGACAAAACCACGCATCCATCAATTTTATATGATGATTGAAATGTTTTGTATTAAAACTCTAGTGAAAGTGCTAACCCTGACGCTCGACAAACAACTGAGTTTTTAGTTAGGAAAATTTAAAAATTAATCAGAGAGATATCTTGATAAATTACTAAAAACTAAGCTTTTATATTTGTTTTCAAACGCAAGAAGTTAAAGAACTTTGTTATAACAAATATAGATACAGGAGGCCTTTTTTGTGAATCAAAGTTGTTAACACACCTCTTGATAACTGGGGAAAAACGATCAGCTAAATATCATTTTCAAGCGAAAAAAAAGCTAATCATTTGTTTTCAAGGATTTAGCAAACCAAAAACAGTGTTAATAACTTAAATTTAGGGTGTATAACAACTGTGAAATAGAGCTAAATAGAATACTACTCTACTGTATAAGCCAGGCTCACTTTAGCAATGCCTTTTCGGTAGATACCGATCTCTTTAGCAGCACTTTCCGATAAATCTATCGCTAATTTTTTGGAGAAAGGACCACGGTCATTTACCTTCACAACTACCGATTTTCCGTTATCAGGATTGGTAACGGTAATTAGTGTTCCCATGGGTAAGGTACGGTGGGCTGCCGTGAATTTTTTAGCTCGGTATTTTGCGCCGCTGGTGGTTCGTCGACCTTCGAATTTTCTGTGGTAATAAGTTGCAAGAACTGTTTTTTTGATACTATCCGGCTCATTTGATGAGTCAGAACTTTGTGCTTTACCTTGTAAAAACAGGAAACAAAAACTTAATAACAGCAGATACTTCATAGGCTAAATTTTATTTATCGAGCCAGCAAATATAAGCATTTAGTTTATAATCAATAATTTGTGGAAAAACAGCCTGATCCTCAGCAACAAAAAAGGCGTACAACTGATCGCTGTACGCCTCTACCTAACCTCACTATATCCACCTTATTTCTTATCCGGCACGAAATTCATCGAGATCGAATTTACACAATGACGTGTATCTTTAGCAGTAAATCCTTCCCCAGTAAAAACGTGACCTAAGTGTGCATCACAATTGGCACAAACAATTTCTATACGCGATCCATCTGCATCAGGAATACGTTTCACAGCGCCTTTAATTTCATCATCAAACGCAGGCCATCCACAACGGGCATCAAACTTACTTTCCGAACGATACAGCTCAGCATTGCAACGTTTACAGGTATAAGTTCCCTTGTCGGTAGTGTGTTCATATTTACCAGTACCAGGATACTCTGTTCCTTTATTAACAATTACTCTCTCTTCTTCGGGTGTTAATGTATTCCAGTTCATTTTCTTCTTTATAATATTTTCCGATGGCTGTACTTGCTTCGTTTCTTTCTTGTCTTGCTTTTGAGCACAAGCAGAAAGGCTTCCGATTAAAACAACAGCCAAGATCAAAAATAGTTTATTTAACATCGTTTTCATACTACAATATACGCTACAGATTTTGTTTTGGTTTGTTGGTTTAACGCTTTGACTTAGTGTTTACAAAGGGATGATATTT
>SEDB01000395.1 GCA_004210715.1 Pedobacter sp. | reverse complement strand
CGTTGTAGGCAGTGGTGTGTTGTTAAAGTTTCGTTTTCATCGCTTGCAGATTCTTCGCTGTGCTCAGAATGACAAAATCAACTTTGAACTCTCCTAAGGCCTCACTTTACTCACATCCACTAAGCTATTCAAATAAACTTCGATATTAGCATAACCAGATTTCGAAATTTTGGCAGCATCTTTTGCATCTTTTGGATTCAATCCGTTTTTAATCTCCCACGCATCAGGAATACCATCGTTATCAGTATCTACATAAGGTTTCCCCTTATATTCCGGATAGCCGCCAACTTGAGCAATATCTGAAATAATGCCTTGTTTATAAGAATCGGCAGGTAAGCGACGCTTTACATAATTTTGCGGAGCAGGTAATTTCCCATCTTCAACATGCTCAATTTTACCAGTAGCAACCTGTTTAACGATACGCTGGTCAACAGCATCGCGAACAGGTAAAGATGCACCCGCATTTGCAAGCACATAATCGTACGCTTTTTTGGTATCGATGATGGAAATTTTCGCCATTGGCAAAGGTTTATCGGTACGAATAGAATCCAGTAACTTTTGCTTATCGCGTTTGCTTTCCGGCTGAACGCCGCCGTCCCAATTATTTTTGGTTACTTTTTCGTTGCCTTCAACGATGTTACCGGTCACGTAAGCACGACCGAATTCATTTTTAAATTTGATATCTCTGCCAGATTCCGGTTTTAAAATTCGGTGAGCAATAGGCTCTCCGGCAGGTGTAATTGGCCCAGGTTTGTAATAATTATTTACGAAACTATAAAAGGAAGCATTATCGCCACCATCGGCACTCCTGTTCCACCAGTTAAACACTACATTATTTGCAAAACCAAAATCGCCATACATTCCAACAGAAGGATTTCTGGCAATGTTTGATGCCCAAAGGTTGCGCATGAAAGTAGAATTTAATCCACCAATTGTACTTCCAAAAGCATGGTTATAGGTATCTAAAGCTTCAGAGAAAATAGAGTTTTGAATGGTAACATTTACTGTTGGTAATTTCTCAGGCTTTGAACCATCTTTTTTATCATAAACATGGCGATAAATAGACATATTTTCGTCCAATCCCCAACTTGCTGAAACGTGGTCAATAATGATATTGCCCACAGGATTACCACCAATGGCATCATCTCTACGCGTAACATCAGTAGCGCCACGACGGAAACGCATATAACGAATCACCACATCGTGGGTGTCAATCCAAATTGATTCACCAGCAACACAAACGCCATCGCCAGGTGCACTCTGACCCGCAATCGTAATATATGGTGCACGAATACTCAATGGAGATTTTAAACGAATGATTCCGGCTACATTAAAAACAACAATCCTTGCACCTCCTTGCTCACAAGCTTCACGCAAGGTACCCTTGCCTGAATCTTCCAAACTGGTTACCACGTAAACTTTCCCGCCGCGTCCGCCAAAAGAATAGGCTCCGCCACCTTCAGCACCAGGAAAGGCCACCATTTTTGATTGTGGCAAATCGCTCGGTTTTGCTGCCCATGGAATATAAGGTTTACCCGCTTTAGCCTCGGCATCGATAATTGGCTTCACTTTTAGAAATTGCTGGTCTGCCCTGCTTCCAAGCTTAGCCATCAATGAGTCAGCCTTTTTTTCCATTGCCTCAGGGATCACAGGATATTGCGCAAAAGCAACATTTCCAATTCCACAAAGCGCAATTATGCTTAAAAAAGAATTCCAGTTACGCATACTAGTTAGGTTTTACAGTTGAAACGGAAACTACGCTGTTTAAATAGTTTTCAATATTCGAATAACCATTTTTAGTAATTTTTGCTGCATCAGCTGCATCTTTCGGGTTCAAACCATTTTTCAACTCATAAGCGTCTGGCATTCCATCGTTATCTGAATCTTTGTAAGGCGTTCCTTTATAATCCGGATAACCGCCTACCTGAGAAACTTCTGTAATTATACCTTGCTTGTATGAATCTCCCGGTAATCTGCGATGTTCAAATTGAAATGCCGATGGTTTAGCATCAGGATGAACTTCAATAATTCCGGTTCTTACCTGTTTAACTATTCTTGTATCAACCGGGTCTCTTTTCGGCAAGGTTGCTCCTACATTTGTAAGTACAAACTCTTTAGCTTGTAGCGTCGGAATGATAGATATTTTAGTTACTTTATCGTTGCCTTCAATGATATTTCCATCTACATAAGCTCTTCCGAAAACAACATATGGCAATTTACTACGACCAGATTCAGGCTTTAAAATCCGGTAAGAAATTGGGTCTTTAAGCTCAGTAACTGGTCCCGGTTTATAGTAATTATTGATAATATTATACTGTGCAGTGTAATCACCTCCATCAGTAGAACGATTATTCCAATTAAACACCACGTTGTTTGCAAAATTGAAAATGCCATTCCAGCCAATTGAAGGATTACGAGCACCATTATCCGCCCAAAGGTTACGAACAAAAGCACAGTTTTCGCCACCTAATGTAGAGCCAAACGCATGGTTCCAATAATCCAAAGCTTCAGAGAAAATAGAATTTTGAATGGTGATGTTTACTGTTCCCAATTTATCTTCGATTTTGCCGGTGCTATCATTATACATGTGGCGATACATCGACATGTTTTCATCTAATCCCCAGCTCGCAGAAACGTGGTCAATCATGATATTTCCTACCGGATTACCACCGATTGCATCATCACGGCGACCTACAAAAGTTTCACCTCTGCGGAAACGCATATAACGCACAATCACATCATGCGTGTTTAACCAAACTGATTCGCCTGCTACGCAAACACCATCGCCTGGTGCGGTTTGACCAGCAATGGTAATATATGGCGCTCGAATAATTAATGGCGATTTTAGGCGAATGATACCCGCAACATTGAATACCACAATCCTTGCTCCGCCTTGTTCACAAGCATCACGTAATGAACCCGGACCGCTATCATTTAAATTTTTTACCACAATTACCCTACCACCGCGGCCGCCAAAACTATAAGCACCACCACCTTCGGCACCTGGAAATGCCAATAATTCTGATTGAGGAAGGTCTGTAGGTCGACCTGCCCATGGAATATAAGGCTTACCTTGTTTAGCTTCAGCTTCCATAATTGGTTTTGCTTTTTCCCAGGCAATATCTGATTGACGGGTAGCTGCCTTCATAATCGAGTCAGACTGTTTTTTAACATCATCAGGAATTTTTGGATATTGGGCAAAAGCTGAACCAGCTGAGAGAATTAATGCTGATGAAAATAGCAGATTTAATAAGTTCTTTTTCATTTGTGTTTTGCTCGTAAAGAAAACTAAGATTTACCAGGAAAAATT
>SEDB01000394.1 GCA_004210715.1 Pedobacter sp. | reverse complement strand
TTTTAGGCTAGAGCATTTTGTTTAACCACCATTTTTACTTTTTCAATCACGTAATCCAGTTCTTCTTTTGTAGTAAACTTGCTGAAAGAAAAACGTACCGAAGGACGATTTGGATCAGCCTTTATGCCATTTAAAACATGTGAGCCGATATTTGAACCTGAAGAGCAAGCACTACCGCCAGAAGCACAAATTCCGTTGATATCTAAATTAAACAATAACATATCGGCCATATCCATCTCTGGGAATGATACATTTAAAACCGTATAAAGGCTTTTATCAGCATTCGTTTCGCCATTAAAAGCAATTCCAGGAATTTCAGCGATTAAAGCTTCTTTCAAATAATCTTTTAAACCTTGAATGTGATTTTGGTGTTGCTCCATTTCAGCATAAGCTATTTCTAAAGCTTTTGCCAAACCAACAATTCCATAAACATTTTCAGTTCCACCACGCATGTTGCGCTCTTGTGCACCGCCATAAATCATCGGCGGGATTTTAATATTGCTGTTTACGTATAAGAACCCGACACCTTTCGGTCCATGAAGTTTATGTGCCGCACAAACAATAAAATGAGCTTTCAATTCACGTACATGGTGTACATAATGGCCCATCGTTTGAACGGTATCGGCATGATAAATGGCATTGTATTTTTCGCAGATATCGCCAACTTTAATCATATCGGTTAAGGTACCCAATTCATTATTGGCATGCATTAATGAAACAAAAGTACGTTCATTGTTTTGAAGTAACTCTTCCAAATGTGCATAATCAACATTACCCTTTTCATCAATGTTAACAAAACTCAATTTATCAATTTCGCCATTTTTAAGCATCATATTTAATGTATGCTCAACAGCGTGATGCTCAATTTTTGAAGTGATGGCATGTTTGATTCCATATGCAGAAATACCGCAACGGATAGCCGTATTATCAGCCTCAGTGCCACCTGAGGTAAAGAATATTTCAGACGGAGAAGCACCCAAAAGATTCGCAACCGTTTTGCGGGCTTTTTCAACCAAAGTCCTCACCTCACGACCAAGCGCATGAATAGCCGAGGGATTACCAAAATAGTTCTCCATCACGTTTGTCATTTCTGCAATCACTTCTTTATCTAAAGGCGTTGTGGCTGCATTATCTAAATAAACTCTTTTCATGTGCTAGTTTAATTTTAGGATTTCTTTAATATCCGAAATGATTTTATTCGCAAGGCTTTCGGCAACAGTTTCATTTTCTGCCTCACTGTAGATACGGATAATTGGCTCTGTATTAGAACGACGTAAATGCACCCATGTTTTATCGAACTCAATCTTTAATCCATCGATGGTACTGTAAGGCTGGTTTTTATATTTTTCTTCTACCTGTTTCAATAAATTATCGATATCCATTTCTGGCGTAAGGGTAATTTTGTTTTTAGAGATATGATACTGCGGATAACTGCTTCTTAATACAGAAATAGACTTGCCGAATTTAGCCAGATGCGTTAGAAACAAAGCAATACCAACTAAAGCATCTCTACCATAATGTGATTCTGGATAAATAATACCACCATTACCTTCGCCACCAATAATGGCATTTGTTTCTTTCATTTTATTTACCACATTAACCTCTCCAACTGCCGATGCATTATAATCTGAACCAGCTTTTTCTGTCACATCACGTAAAGCACGGGTTGATGAAAGGTTGGAAACGGTATTTCCTGGCGTGTTTTTCAAAACGTAATCTGCAACGGCCACTAAAGTATATTCTTCGCCAAACATGCTTCCGTCTTCATTTACAAAACATAAACGGTCAACATCGGGATCAACCACAATACCTAAATCTGCATTTTGTTTTTGTACCTCTTTCGAAATCTCAGTTAAGTTTTCAGGAAGTGGTTCTGGATTATGAGGAAAATGTCCATCTGGTTCGCAATACAATTCCGTAACCCTGGTTACACCTAAGGCTTTCAATAAAGCCGGAATAAAAATACCACCAGTTGAATTCACACAATCAATTACGACTTTAAAATCGGCTTTTTTAATCGCTTCAACATCAACCAAAGGCAGTGCTAAAACTTTATCAATATGTTTTTGCAGGTAAGTATCATTTTTAATCACTTTACCCAACTTATCTACGTCAGCAAACTCAAAACTAGCACTTTCCGCTAAATCTAAAACTTCTTTACCATCTAAATCGCTGATAAATTCTCCATCTGCATTTAATAACTTTAAGGCATTCCACTGTTTTGGATTGTGGCTCGCCGTTAAAATAATACCGCCACCTGCTTGTTCATCAGGTACCGCAACCTCAACAGTTGGCGTAGTTGACAAACCTAAATCGATTACCTCGATTCCCAAACCTTGCAAAGTTCCAATAACCAAATTGTTAACCATTTCGCCCGAAATGCGTGCATCACGACC
>SEDB01000393.1 GCA_004210715.1 Pedobacter sp. | reverse complement strand
CTGGGTTAAATCTGTTACGCTGGCAATGGGGGCCGTAATTGATGGATGGTAAATTAACCAGGCCAAAGCTACCGAAGCTTGTTCAACCTGGTGTTTAGCCGCCACTTCATCCAAAGCTTTCAAAATCTTAAATCCTCTTTCTGTTAAAAACTTCTTTACGCCACCACCTCGCTGACTTTTCTTTAAATCATCATCGCTGCGGTATTTTCCGGTTAAAAAGCCACTCGCTAGAGAATAGTAGGTAATTACTCCTAAGCCATGTTCCAGACAAATTTTTTCATGGTCTCGTTCAAATTCTTCCCGATCAAATAAATTATAACCTGGTTGATAGACTTCGTAGCGAGGCAAATTATTTTCAGCTGAATAAATTAATGATTCTTTTAATCGGTCAGCAGAAAAATTTGAAGCTCCGGTCCATCTGATTTTGCCATCTTTAATCAACGTTTCGTAAGCACTTAAAGTTTCTTCAACAGGCGTTGTTTCATCATCAAAATGCGAAAAATATAAATCGATGTAATCGGTTTGTAAACGTGATAATGAGTGCTCAACAGCATTAATGATATAATCTTTTCGCAATGATTTACCACTTCCCATGTCTGATAAAGTTAAAACCGCTTTCAACAAAGTGATCTAATATTTCAAATGATTTTTGTTCATCGATTGTCCAACCGAAAACGTTTCCTCCAAATACAATGGGCGCAATATTTAAATCTGTTTTTCCTAAAATTCGTTTTTCCATGATATGAAATTTATAATTAGATTAACAATTAAGGAAAGCTGAGGTTTTTAGCAGGAGTCGGATTTGTGTCAGAATGATTATTATCTTTTTTTAATTTTATTTTTTAAATGCCATTATTGTGTATTCCTTTTACAGCCCTTTAATCGCTCTCAACATTTCTCTTTTTCCAGGTGCCCCGGGTAATTTTTCAATGGTAAAACCATTTGCTTTCACAGCACGTTTAAGTTTTCCGGTAATGGCATAAGTAACAAATGTTCCGCCAGGATTTAGGAAACTGCAGGCATGCGTTATCATTTCATCGCTCCACATTTCGGACTGGTGTTGCACCGAAAAAGCATCATAATAAATCACATCGAACATATTATCAGCATTAAATTCTGCTAACGTAGTGTGAGGAATTTCTAAAGTGCATAGCGAAGATATATTTTGAGGTTTTATTAAAGCCTGGTCATAATTTGTAGTAAAGTCATCCCAAATTTCAGGAGCAACATATTCTGCATAACCGGTTTGGTTAATTACATCAAGGGTTAAAGGATAGGCTTCAATACTGGTGTAATCCAGTTTGATGTTATTTTGAGTGCAATATTCAAAACTTAATATAAAATTTAAGCCTGTGCCAAAACCAACCTCCAAAATCGAAATATCTGACTTTTCTGCAGAAGCAAATTTTAAACCTGCATCAATAAAAACATGTTTGCTTTCTTGTAAAGCACCATGTTTGCTATGATAGTGTTCGCCAATGGTTTCATTGTAAAGCGTATTTGAACCGTCGGCAGTTGGTGTAATAATATTCATTTGCAAAGGAGTTTGATCAGGATTAATAAGATGATGAGATTTCAAGATTCTTGTGAGAATTACTACTTTCGTTTAGAATTACAATTGTGCAAACATAGTGAAATTCGGGATCGTTTGCCCTAAACCTAAACCTAAACCTAAACCTAAACCTAAACCCTAAAATGGATATCGAATCTTTCAGAGAATATTGTTTAAGTCTGCCGGGAACTACCGAAGGCATGAAGTGGGATCATTTGTGTTTTATGATCGAAGAGAAAATATATGTTATTGCAGATATTGATACAGGTAGCCGTTTTTCTATCAAATGTAATCCGGATGATTTCGATTCGTTGACCGCCAGGGATGGAATTTCTCAGGCATATCACTTAGCAAAGCGGCAATGGATTCAGGTTGAAAATCTTGATGTTTTAAATGATCAGGAATTGAAAAGACTGGTTGCAGCATCGAGGGCATTGGTTTTAGCTAAATTGCCTAAGAAAACGCAAGCTAAATACGCTTAGATCCTTACCTAAATTAGCACACCTTTAATTTAGTATTTATTGTTTTGAATCATCTTTTTTTATTCCTGCATCTGCGTTAAGCTCTTTTGATTTCAAAATATTGAAACGGTACATTTCCTCTATACCAACCAGCCTTCTGCTGCTTTTTTCTATATCAGTATCTTTTTCCCATAAATAAGGACGGAAGCTGTAAGTTTTAGTTCCATCCAGATTGCTGATAAATTGATTCCAGGTACTCCAACGTAAACCCTTGTAAAATTTATTTAGATCGCTATCAAAACAAAAAACTAAAAACTCTCCGTAACCTGCACCCAATGGTTGCCAGGTTAAAGTGTTTGGTTCCAGATAATAAACATTTTTAATGTCTGGACCTAAACCGCCATAATTTATTGCAAAGAAACCACCTATCGCATCATCGGCAATTAATAAATAGGGGATTTTGTCGCCATATTCTTTAATCGTTTTCTCTTTATTCCAGCTTGCAATATCTCTGCTTAATCTTTCGCTTCCAGAACCTAAAATCCTAATCCAACCGTTATCAACCATAATTCCGCCTGTGTTGTAAATTACAGAACCTAAGGTTGCGTAAGTAGAAACCTGAGCATTGTATAAAGTTTCTTTTGCCTTTGCTGAATCCACTGGGAGAATTTCCACTTTATTTTTCGCTGAATCGATCCATTTTTTTACTAATGGCCAGGCCGGATCTGTTTTGTTAATCAATGCATCTAAACTTATTAAGTTATTTTGAGCAACGCTTGAAAATGAAATAAAAGATAAAGCCAGGGCGAAGAATGATTTTATGATAGAATTCATGAGAAAGGAACTTATATTTCTCAAAGATAGAATGATAATTAAGAATTTTGGAAATGGTGGGTATTAATTTTAGTGAAAAAAAAACGTCCCGAAAAATCGGGACGTTTGCATTATAGGTTTGATATTCCTCTCTGGGATGAAAATCTTTGTGAAATTTCAAGTGGATTTATGGT
>SEDB01000392.1 GCA_004210715.1 Pedobacter sp. | reverse complement strand
GTAGGCATTGGTGGTGCATTAACCGATGCATCAGCAGAAACATTTGCTAAACTTTCCAAAAAAAATCAACAAGAATTATTAAGCGCTTATTACAGCAAGGATAAGGGAATTGGTTATACGCTTGCCCGTACAAATATTGCAAGTTGCGATTTCTCAAGCGGAAGTTATACATATGTTCAGGATAACGATAAGGATTTAAAAACCTTTAGTGTAAAGCATGATGAGCAATTCAAAATTCCATTAATTAAACAGGCAACAGCTGCCGCTGGAGGTAAACTTACACTTTATGTGAGCCCATGGTCGCCACCAGCGTGGATGAAAGATAATAACAGCTTAATTAAAGGTGGACATTTGCTGCCAGAATATCGCCAAAGCTGGGCAAATCACTATGTAAAATTCATCAAAACTTATGAATCCATGGGGATGCCAATTTGGGGATTATCGGTTCAAAACGAACCTATGGCGAAGCAAATTTGGGAATCATGCGTATATACCGCAGAAGAAGAACGCGATTTTATCAAGAATTTTTTAGGTCCAACACTTCAGAAATCGGGCCTATCAGCTAAAAAATTAATTGCCTGGGATCATAACCGTGATCAGATTTTTCAAAGAGCAAGCACCATTCTAAACGATAAAGAAGCGGCTAAATATGTTTGGGGTATTGGCTTTCACTGGTACGAAACCTGGACAGGAAGCGGAATGCAATTCGGAAATGTTCGCCAAACACATGAAGCTTATCCTGATAAAGCCTTGATTTTTACTGAAGGTTGCAAGGAAAAATATGATGTGAAAAAATTAGATGACTGGACATTAGGCGAACGTTATGGCTATTCAATGATCAATGATTTTAATGCTGGAACGGCAGCATGGACAGATTGGAATATCCTTTTAGATGAAAATGGCGGACCAAACCATGTAGGTAACTTTTGTTTTGCTCCGGTGCATGCTGATACCAAAAAAGATAAATTGATTTATACAAATGCTTACTATTACATGGGCCACTTTTCAAAATTCATCCGCCCGGGTGCGAAAAGAATTGGTACAGCATCAAGTCGCGATTTGCTTCAATCTACAGCATTTTTAAATGCTGATGGAAAGTTAGTGGTCGTGGTAATGAATCAATCTGATGAGGAACTGAAATACAATTTATGGATCAAAGGTCAGGCCGCCACAACAACCAGCTTACCACATTCCATTGCTACGTTAGTGGTGGAATAACAAAATAGAGAAAAGTTTGGTCGCATCGACGCCCTTGTAAATGGTGCAGGTGGTAATATTGCTGAAGCGGTGGTACAACCAGCAAGCGATGTTTTCAATCTAAATATTTCTGCCTTAAAACAGGCTTTTGATTTGAATTTGTTTGGAACGCTGGTACCAACGCAAATTTTTGGTAAGGAAATAGCTAAAAATGGCGGTAGTATTGTCAACATCTCCTCTGTTTCTGCAACTCAGGCTGTTACCAGGGTTTTGGGTTATTCATTGGCAAAATCTTCCATTGATAGTTACACAAAGTGGATGGCCGTTGAACTGGCAAACCGCTATGGCGATAAAGTAAGAATGAATGCAATTGTACCTGGTTTTTTTATTACAAACCAAAACAGAGCACTTTTAACCAATGAGGATGGTTCTTTAACAGCAAGGGGAGAAGCCATTATTACCAAAACTCCTTTCAAAAGATTTGGTGATCCGGAGGAATTAATTGGTGCATTGATCTATCTGTTAAGCGATGCATCAAAATTCGTTAATGGCGAGAATATAACTGTAGATGGTGGCTTTTGTGCTTTTTCTGGAGTTTAAAATCAATTAATCTGAATAACCTTATATGAACTACAAAAAATTAGAGCAAACCTGGCGTTGGTATGGGCCTATAGACCCGGTAAGCTTACAAGATGTTAAACAAGCAGGAGCAACAGGCATTGTCTCTGCCCTTCACCACATTCCACATGGCGAAATTTGGCCTTTGGAAGATATTCGAGAAAGAAAAGCGATTATCGAAGCAGCAGGCTTAACCTGGTCTGTGGTAGAAAGTGTACCTGTACACGAATCCATCAAAACGCGTCGAGCAGATGCTGAGCACTATCTTGAAAATTATAGAACTTCATTGCGTAATTTATCAAAGTGCGGAATAAAAACTGTTTGCTACAATTTTATGCCTGTTTTAGATTGGACACGTACACAGTTGGATCTGGAAATGACAGATGGTTCAAAAGCTTTATATTTCAACTGGATTGATCTGGCGATTTTTGATCTTCACATCCTCAAAAGAGAAAATGCTGAAGCTGATTATAATGACTCTATCCTTCAAAGGGCAAATGAAAAATTCGCAAAGCTGAATGAAAAAGAATTAGCTGATTTGCGGGTTAATGTACTTATGGGCATTCCAAATGAAAAGGAAATTGAACTGGAAACATTAAGAGCAAGTATAAAGGAATATGCTGCAATTGGTACGCAAGGCCTAAAGGAGAATTTAAAATATTTTCTTTCATCAATTGCTGATGTTTGTACTGAAGAAGGCATTAAAATGACCATCCATCCTGACGATCCACCATATCCAATTTTGGGTTTACCACGTATTGCAAGTACATTGGAAGATTTTGAATACATCATTAATGAAGTAAATAAACCATTTAACGGGGTTTGCTTTTGTACCGGATCATTGGGTGCGGGAATGAAAAACGATGCTTTGAAAATATTCAATGCGGTTAAAGAACGTGTTTATTTTGCTCATTTACGCAATGTTACGAAAGATGAAGATGGTAGTTTTTATGAAGCTGATCATTTAGGAGGCGATGTAAATATGTACGAAATTATGAAAGCGCTCTCTGAAGAAAACGCAAAGAGAGATACATCAATTCCTTTCCGCCCAGATCACGGACACCAGATGCTTGATGATTTGGCTAAAGAAACCAATCCTGGTTATTCGGCAATCGGTCGTTTACGCGGCTTGGCTGAATTAAGAGGACTAGAGGTTGGGGTAACCGGAAATTATTAATATCTAATACAAACCCGCTTATTTTAAGCGGGTTTCTTTTTTTAATTTAAGTTATGGCTTGAAATTTGAGTAAATCTTATCATGGAAAATAAATCAACTCCCGGGAAAAAAATCCTAACGCCATCTGTTATTCATGATGATTTGCCTGAAGTAAAAAAGCCTGAGCATCTGCGTAAAACGATTCCTGAACATGACGATTCGTTACCTGAAAATCCGGAAAGGAATTACCATCATGATGAAATTTCCAAATCCTCAACATCCAGTCACGATGAGATAAAACATGCTGATGATGATGTTTGGAATGGCGAGGATGCATAATTATTTCATGCTGATATCAGCCTTCATCAAATAAACGTTATAGGGTTCCCACTGCGACATGGTAAAATAGAGCTGATCTTCATTATCTTTTAGCGGGTAAATGTATGGACAATACAAGCCGGATCGTAGGCAGAATCATAACTATAAGCAATAATCCATCTTTTATATTTTTTATGAAATAGGAGTGAAGCCTCGCCAATCGGACCAGGAATAACAACCGTTGCTTTACTTTCATCTCCTTTTATCCACTTTTTTTGATCGTCATTCCAATATTCATACTGATTGATGTTTAGCATATTTTTTTCTTTAATTCTTGCCAAATATCCGGATCCGCCTCGGCCAGACAGACTTCCAATCATCAATACATAACCATCTTTTTTAGCATAACAAACCTGTGAGAAATTGCTGTTTCCACTAAATGTGACTTCATTTTTTCGAGTCCAGGTTTTGCCATCATCAGTTGATGCATACAATGAAGAAAAATTAGTTAGCCATCTTCCTTTACCACCTGCCCAATCATAAATGTTCATGTAGTGCACATAATCTGTATTATTAACTCGAATTGCAGCAGTAGGAATAGAGGTGTTGTATTTTTGAGGATTAGTTTTTCCGCCTGCACAAATTTCACGGGCACTACCATTTTCATCTAAAGCCATGGAGTCAATTTTAATTCCGTCTTCTAAATGATTGTCACTTGAAAATGCTAAAACATTGGAGCGCCAGTTTGCACCATTTCCACCACCTTTTCCATCTTTTTCTGCTATGAATTCTTTTCCGTGTGTGTCACCGAAAAAAATACCAACCTTGGATCCTTTCATTTGCCAAAATATCCCTAAATCCGTTCCGCCGACGTCATATTGCTGATCCGTTTGGTTGGGGCTTGGCAATTGCTCGCCTTTTAATGGTTTCCCAGTTAATCGAGATACCTTTTGAACATGAGTGAGTTGTAGGCTTTTCAGATTATTTGTTTGTGCCAAACTTCCTGAAGTTAATACTAAAAGTAAGCTTGTAAACAAACTAAAAGGTTTTAGAAATTTCCGCAATTCAATACCTTTCATAAATGCTTTATATTTGGTTAAAAATCTAAACTAATCATATTTTAAAGTTTTGGAAGAAACATAAAGCAAATGTTACTTTGAATAAACCACATCAAAACATTCATTTTTCGATAATAGGCTTTGGTTTAAATTTTGTTATTTTGAATCACAACATCAAATACGATAATGCGAAAGTTTCTACAGCGTTTGTTAGGCAATTGGGTAATTAAACTTTCCAACAAATTTGGTTCAAGGCCAAATCAACAACGTATTCATGATGCACTGACAAAGCTATATCAAGTTATATTAGAAAAACCTGGTGATCGAGGTATAATTTTCGAATTCAGCTTAGCAGATAAGTTTATCATTCTTTCTGATCAACACAAAGGCGCTAGAGATTTTGCTGATGATTTTTCACTTGCTGAGCCTAATTACTTAAAGGCGTTGTCGTATTACCAAAGCCATAACTTTCACTACATCAATTTAGGGGATAGTGAAGAGTTATGGGAAAATTTGATGGAGTCGGTAATTAAAAACAACAAAGCAAGTTTTGAAGCTGAAAAGTTATTTATTCAGGCAGATTCATTTACCAAGATATTTGGCAATCACGATTTGTATTGGGATAATGATCCACTGGCTGGTTTTAATCTGAACCGGATTTACGGACAGAAGATTCCAATTTATGAGGGAGCAGTTTTAAAAACGCTTATTGAGGGTAAAACGCTAAACATCTTTCTTACTCATGGGCATCAAGGCGATTTGCAAAGTGATGGAAACTGGTTTAGTAAATGGTTTGTAAG
This sequence comes from Pedobacter sp., assembly GCA_004210715.1. Taxonomy (GTDB): domain Bacteria; phylum Bacteroidota; class Bacteroidia; order Sphingobacteriales; family Sphingobacteriaceae; genus Pedobacter. Next base: position 628 of record SEDB01000392.1, on the reverse strand, counting down.
CACTATTTGGGCGCCTTTACAATCTTTTTTACGGATAAATCCCAATACACCAGCTTACGATAATCAACTAAAAACCGAGCATAATAGCTTGATGTATAGCTGGCAAGCCATGCAAAGCAACACTTCTTTAATTACCGGACATACACATCAACCCGTTTTTGCCTCACTAACCCATTTGGAGCGTATTTACTTAAAACTTAAAAAGGCAACGATCGATAAAAATCAAAAGGAAATAGATTTTTTGAATTCGGAATTAAAAAAACGCATTAAAGCAGGCGATGATGCACCAGAATTTAAACAATATAAACCGGGTTATTTTAATAGCGGTTGCTGCTGTTTTAGCGATGGCGACATTACTGGCATCGAGATAGAAAACGGCATGATCAAATTGATAAAATGGTCGTTCCTTAAAACAGGGACGCCGGAAAGATTGGTTTTGGAAGAAATGCCGCTGAAAGAACTGCTGGATTAATTATTTAATAGGCAGTTGAACGTAAAAAGTGGTGCCTTTGCCTGTGCCTTCACTTTCTGCCCAAAGTTTGCCTTTGTGCATATCAACCAACATTTTAACAAGCGTAAGTCCCAGTCCATTTGAGTTTTCATGATGAGTGGCTTCAGCACTAAGTTT